>JAKITW010000046.1 GCA_021647905.1 Desulfobacterales bacterium
TGAAACAACTTCGGCAGGATATGCTTATGGGTTCCGAATCGCCGCCGCGGCGAAGCGAGTTCCTGCTTGATAGCCTGTTTATGAACAGCCGGCCCTTCTCAATGGAGCGGCCGTTGGTAGAAGAAAATCCCTTTCCCGATAGGAGGGGGGTTACTGAATGTTTACCCAGGAGGTTTGACATGAAAAGAATCCAGATCGCGGTGGTGCTGTCCGGCTGCGGCAACAAGGACGGCGCCGAGATCCACGAATCGGTCCTCACCCTGTGGGCCATCCATAAACATGGCGCGGACTACCAGTGCTTTGCCCCGGACATTCCCCAGCGTCATGTACTCAACTTCATTACCAACCAGGAGATGGCGGAGGAACGTAATGTCCTGGTTGAATCGGCCCGGATCGCCCGCGGCCGGATTCTTGATCTTGCCGTGTTCCGGGCCACGGACTACAACGCCTTGATTATCCCCGGTGGTCTCGGGGTGATCAAGAATCTCTCCGACTTCGTGGTTGCCGGGCCGGAATGCACGGTCATCCCGGAACTGGTCCGGGCAATCAAGGAAATGGCGGCCCAGGGAAAACCCATCGGCGCCCTGTGCATCGCCCCGGTTATTGTGGCCAGGATCCTGGACAACGTCGAGGTGACCGTCGGCTCCGACCCGACCACCGTGGCGGCGCTTGAAAAGATGGGGGCCCGCCACTCCGCTACCACCCACGGCGAGATCGTCATCGACCACAAGAACAAACTGGTGACCACCCCCTGCTACATGCTCGACGCCCGGGTGGATCAGATCGGCGCGGGCGCGGAAAACCTGGTCAAGGCGGTCATGGAGCAGATCGACCGGTAAGGGCCCGGAAATCACCGGCCAGGTCCCGGGGATTGAAGGCGGAGAAGTTCCGCCGGAGAGCCTCACAACGGCCCGGATCCAGCCCCCCCGGCGCTCCGGTCCCTTTCACTCCAGACAAAATCGGCATAGGATACATCCCCTGCCGCGTCTGCCTCTTCCTTGATCTCCCGGACCTCTTTTTTGACCTCCATAAAAACATCCACAACCCCGGGGTCAAATTGCTGGCCGCGTTCTTTCCGGATAATATCATAGGCAATTTCCAGCGGATATGGCTCTTTATAGGGCCGCCTGGAGGTCAAGGCGTCAAAGGTGTCGGGCAGGCCGACAATCCTGCCGGCCAGTGGGATCCCATCCCCGGCAAGCCCCAGGGGATATCCCCTGCCGTTCCACTTTTCATGGTGGGAAATGGCTATCTGGTGGGCGACCTGAAGGACCTCGGACCTGGAGTCGGCCAGCACGTTGGCGCCGATGGTGGTATGATCCTTCATGATCTCAAACTCCTCGTCACTCAGTTTCGAGGGTTTGAGCAGGATACTGTCCGGAATGCCGATCTTGCCGACATCATGCATTGGCGCTGCATAGAAGATGTTGCGGACATCCCGGGCCGGCAACCCGAGTTTATCGGCAATCAGGGCGCTGTAGCGGCTCATCCGGATAATATGGCCGCCGGTGTCCTCGTCCTTGTATTCCGCCGCGATCACCAGCCGGTGAATGGTGTCCAGATAGGCCTCCTGCAAGCTCTGATAGGTGAATTTCAGGTGAGCGTGGGTCTTGCCCAGGTCATCGGCATATTTTATAAGCTGCCGGTTGGCGGCCTCAAGTTCCTTTCTTTTCTCTTTCTCGGCCCGGTACACCTCGGCAAGATCCCTGGCATACTTCTTCAACTGATCAAAATCAGAATAGCCGCCCGGTGATTTATCAATACCCATCCGCGCCTCCCTATCCTAGAATTTCTTCCACCTTTCTTATCAGCTCCAGCGGGCTGAAGGGCTTGACAAAATAATCGTCAGCCCCGGCCTCCTGTCCCCTGGCCTTGTCCGTCTCCTGACCCCTGGCCGTTAACATGACTATTTTGCAATCTTTTGTCTCCGGGTCGTTCTTCAGGATGCGGGTTGCTTGCAGCCCGTCGATCCCGCCGGGCATCATGATGTCCATGATAATCAGTTCAGGCCGTTCCGACCTGGCAATCCCAACGGCCTCTTCACCGCTTACGGCCTGGAGAATCCGGTAGTCGCCCACCCTCAGGGTTACCTCCACCAGTTCCCGGACCTCCAACTGGTCGTCTACTATGAGAATCTTTTTCATCCTGTTACTCCTTTGCCAAAGCGGCCTTTGGGGATTTTCAAAGCTCATCCCGCATCTCCCGGTGCCGACTGCCGCGGTGAGCCGATGGGGAGCGTAAACCTGACAATGGTCCCCTTGCCAGCCTCACTCTCCACCCAGACCCGCCCGCCATGCGCCTCGACAATGTATTTGACAATGGTCATCCCCAGTCCTGTCCCCTCGGGGGCCGAACCAGAGGTATCAGCCCGGTAAAACTTGACAAACATTTTATCAACCTGTTCAGCGGACATTCCGATCCCCTGGTCTTCAACGGATATCCGGCAATCATTGCCAATGATTTCTCCAACCACCCTTATTCTACCGCCCTGGGGAGAATAGTTAATCGCATTATCAATAATATTTGTCAGGACCTGTCCTATTTTTTCCCTGTCCACAAACAACTCCACGGATTCACCGGGCAGCACAACATCAAACCGGTGCCCTGGGGATATGGCCTGATAGTGCGAGATCATCGACTTAACGGTGTCACCGGCGTTGCAGCTCTCTTTATTCAAGGAAAACCCCAGCCCTGACTCTATCCGGGAGATATCCAGAAGATCGCTGATTATCCGGGTAAGGGTTACCGCCTGTTTGTTGATATAGGCCAGAAACTTTTTCTGTTCTTCCCTGCTGATATCGTCCCTGGTGAGCAATATTTCCGAAAATCCTCGAATCGAGGTCAGCGGGGTCCTGAACTCATGGGCGGTCGTGGAGATGAAATCGGTCTTCATCTTGTCTGTTTCACGTTCGCGGGTGACATCATGGATAATCATCACAATACCCGCCTGCCGGCCCTTTTTGTCCTCGATCACCGAGGTTGTCGCCCGCATGGTCCGGGGATGTCCGGGATCAGGGCCCGGCAGCCCGAAATCAAACTGGTAGCCGGTTATCTTTTTATCCAGGATATACTTGACCCTTTCACGCAGCGTCTCTTCCTGGATCGCAAAATCAATCGGCCGGTCAACCACATCGCTGAACCGTACCCCCAGCATCTCCTCTGCGGCCCGGTTCATCAAGACCAGCCGGTTCCCCACGTCGGTCACGATCAAGCCGTCGGCAATGGACTTTATTATTGCGTCAATCCGGTCCCTGGCCTGTTCGGTATTGGTAAGGGCTCTATTGAGTTCCTCGGTGCGTTCTTCCACCATCCGTTCCAGGTTTCTGGAATACTCCCTTATCTTCTCCTCGGCCCGCCGGCGGGCGGTGATGTCCCGCATGATCGCCAGGATTCCGATTATCCGGCCCTCTTTTTCAATCGTACCGGCATTGTTATCAACATAGATCGTCTGGCCGGCCTTGCCCAGGAGTCGCACCTGGTAATTCCTGGAGATTTTTCCCCGGGCCAGTCTTTTTGCGAAACGCTCCCGGCATGAATCCAGATCACCGGGATGGATCAACTCGTTCAAGTGCAGTTGCACCGCCTCGGCCATTGAATAGCCCGTCATTTCACCGAACCTGGGGTTGACAAAATTTATCCTTCCCGTCTTTTCGAAAACTATCACCGCGTCATTGGCATTGTCGATTAAATCGCGGTATTTTTCCTCTGATTCCCTTAAGCCGGCATTCACCCTTTCCAGCTCAAGCATCTTGTCTTCCAGTTTCCTGATCAGCCGCTGGTTATATTTTTTCAGGTAAACGCCCTCATCCTCGGCCGGTGACTTGGCCGCCCGCAGAGACCCGGTCTCGTGACTTTTGAGAACCGCTGTTATGATTTCCATGAAAACATCGGGTTCGGCAGGCTTTGTGATAAACCTTTCCGCCCCCAGACCCAGGGCGAACTCCTCGTCGCTGGGCTCGGTATAAGTGGCGGTATAAAAGACAAAGGCGATCTTCTTCAGTCTCGCGTCGGTCTTGACCGCGCGGCAGAGTTGAAATCCGTCCATCCGGGGCATCAGGATGTCGGAAATAATCATGTCGAAATCCTGCCGGCCGGCCTTTTCCAGCGCCTCGATCCCATCACCGGCCGCGGCCACCTCATATCCATAACCCCGCAGCAGGGCCTCCAGCATATAGATGTTTTCCTTGCTGTCATCGACGAGCAGGACTCTCATCATCCGCCTCCTTTATCAGGAACACCTGCGCCGGCTAAAGATGCTTTTCAATCTCAGCCACAAAGGTCTCCGGATCAAAGGGTTTCTCGATGTAGCCGGCGCAGCCGATTGCCAGCGCCTTTTCCCGGTCCCCCACCATTGCATAGGAGGTTACCGCGACAATGGGTATCCGGTTGATCCCGGCCATGCCCTTTATCCGGGTTGTCGCCTCATAGCCGTTCATCTCGGGAAGCTGGATGTCCATCAAGATCAGGTCCGGTTTTTCCGCCTGGGCCTTTCCCACGCCTTCAAGCCCGTTCCGGGCCGCGATGATCTCATAACCGCTTTGTTCAAGAAGAAAGGTCGCCAGGTACAGGTTCTGCTCATTGTCCTCGATTATCAGTATCCTCTTTTTCATCTGGTCCTCCTTGCCGGAATTCAACCGGCAGGGTAAAGGTGAAACAGGAACCTTTGCCATATTCGCTGGCCGCCCATATTGTCCCACCCAGCAGGGTCACCAGCTTGCGACAGAGATGCAGCCCCAGGCCGGCCCCCTCGTATCTGCGTTGGGCTGACCCGTCGACCTGGCGAAACGCCTCGAAAAGACAACCCATTTTCTCCTTTTCGATTCCAATACCCGTGTCGGAAACGCTCACCGTCAGGTTATGACCGGCCATTGTGCAGTCAATTCTTATCTCACCGTTATTGGTGAATTTCACCGCGTTGTTGGCCAGGTTCAGGAGAATCTGGAATATTTTTTTCCGGTCGCTGCTGATCTCCGGGATCTTATCCGTTATCTCCGTGACCAGTTGCAACCCCTTCTGGGAGGCCATTGGCGACAAGGTCTGCGTTACCTCGGAGACAATCTCCTTGATCTTGAATCCTGTCACGAGAACTTCCATTTTGCCGGACTCAATCCGGGAGAGATCAAGGATATCATTAATCAGGTTAAGCAGATGGTTGGCAGAGCCGTAAACCAGGGCAAGCTGCTTTTTCTGCTCCTGGTTGATCTCGCCGGCAAGGCCCTTCAGGATTATGCCGGTAAAACCGATAATCGAGTTGAGCGGGGTCCTCAGTTCATGGCTCATGGTGGCCAGGAACTCGGACTTGAGCCGATCCATCTCTTTAAGCTCGCTGTTGACCCGGGCCAGTTCCCGGGTCCGTTCGCTCACCTTGGCCTCCAGACCCTCGTGTGCCCTGCGCAGATCATCCACCGCCTGTTTCCGTTCCTGTTCCATCTCAATATTATGAAGGGCAAAGGCAATATCCTGGCCAACCTCGACCAGCAGGTCGATCTCTTCCGCGCCAAAGGCATCGGCAAGATGGGCGTACACGTTCAGAACGCCGTGGCCCTTGTTTTCATGGATCAGGGGAATGGCGGCCGATGAACCATAGCCGCGCTTGATTGCTTCCTCCCGCCACGGCCGGTAAGCGGGGTCCCTGACAATGTCCCGCATTACAGCGGGCTTTCCGGTTCTGATGGCCATGCCGGTGGGGCCGCTGCCGCTTGCCGAACCGTTCCGGGTTATCCTTATCGAGTCCAGATAACCCTGATCAGAACCAGACTGGGCCACGGGCGTGACTTCCATGCCGTCTTCCCGGACCACCCCGATCCATACCAGCTTGTAATCCCGGGTTTGATTGAGAATATCACAGGCCCCCTGCAGCAGCTTTTTCCGGTTTTTCTCATGGACAATGAGTTGATTAACATCCCTGATCGCCATCAGGACCCGCTGCAGATGTTGAATGTGTTCCTCCGCCTGCTTACGCCCGGTGATGTCACGGCCCTCGGGCACCAGGTATTTGATTTTCCCGTTTTCATCGTAAATCGGGTGCATGCTGTACTCTATCCATACCAGTTCCCCGGTAACGGCCTGAAACTCAATATCGTGAACCAGGGTTTCTCCGGTGGCGCAGATCCTGACATCCTCCTTGATCTGTTGCCTTACCTGTCCGGAGTGTTGCCACCAGAAGGCGTCATGGAACATTTTACCCTTTACCTCGTCCAGGGTGAGCCCTCCCGCATCCAGGGCCGTGTTGTTGACGAATATCACCCTCCCGTCCGGTTCGAGCACCGCGACAAAGGTGAGCATGTCATTCAAGACGCCTGAAAAAAATCTTTCGCTCTCCCGGATCGCCTGCTCGGCCCGCTTTCGTTCGTTGATCTCCCCCAGCAATTTTTTATTTACCGCCACCAACTCCGCGGTCCGTTCTTTTACCCGCCCTTCCAGGTTCTCTTTCTCTTTCCGCAAGGCATCGCGCAACCTCACCTCCTCAAAGATTATTTTGCCTTCCGCGGTAATATATTTGACCTCTCTCCGATCACCCAGCACTGGCTGACAATTAAAAATAATGGGAACCGGACTCCCGTCCGCGCCCCTGAAGTCCGTCTCGATCCGGCTCGACCGGCCGGCCCTTGCCCGGACAAAACATTCAACTACCCGGGCTCGTTCTTTTTCCGAATGTGACCACCAGGGCGTATCGGGAAAGTATTTACCAACCACCTCGTCCCCGGCAAGTCCGCCGGCCTTGAGCGGCGTCTCGTTGAAAATAATCCCGAGCCCATCTGGATCGAACTTGCCCACGAACGTATCAAAGGTGTTTATCCAGTCCTGGAGTTCGGCCCGCTCCCGGGCGATTACAGCCAATTTGATATCCGCATCTCTCCGTTGCCGTAACTCCCGGCCGGCCCGCTTTTGTTCGCTGATGATTCGCTCCAGGAAAAAAACAGCCAGAAAGGCCATTATGCCGACCAGCAATGCGGGAAGCTCGGTCAGGTGGCCGCTGACCGAGACGGCCCATGACTCTTTCTGGGTCAGCAGGGTGAGGATCTGGCGCAGGGCCATCAGCCCGAGCATCATGGTCAGAAATCCCATCCGCCAGTCCCGCGCGCGGCGGAGCAGGACAATGGACCAGCCCATTGCCGCCAGACGAATCATTATGGAAACGATGAGAATCAAGCTCATGACGCGGTGTTCTCCTTTTTCAACACAACCACCGTTGCCGGGGCTTACCCTGTGAGTGGTTGCTGATGTATAAGCTCCCAGGCCGATGCCTTGCATCTCCGGCACCCTGCAAGCGCTCACAGGCGTTGACAAGTGCCAGACGTGGTTGTTCCACCCTGCGATGGGCAACCTTGCCGCTGCGCCGGTCCCCTGATTACTTGATACAGAAAATCAGCAGGATAGCAAGAAATATAAATACCAGGGTTATGGTAGGTTTTTACCAGGCAAAAATACCAGGGTCGTATCGGGAAACCATGCCTGGGAGCGGGATTGCCAGGCAGGGGCCGGGTTGAAACAGGAAGAGTAATAATCGAAAATATCTGCCGGTTTTCTTCGCGCCGCCCGGCGGGCCGCCCGGGAAGGAAGCCAGGAAATCAAAACAGGGGGAAATTATTTCTGGGAAAATGGCAGGGAAATGATAGGTTGAACATGGTCCGAGGAACAGGCGGACACACCCCTTTGCCGCCTCCAGGGGTCATGGGTAGGCCAACGTCCCACGCAAGGGTTATACCGATCGATGAAGAATAATCTTTTAACCAGAGAACAACGCCTTATCCGCATCCGCAATTATATTGACCGGATGCCGAGCCTGTCCACCACCGTGACCAAGGTCCTTGCGGTCTGCAATCAACCCGACACCTCGCCCAGGGATCTCAACCAGGTCATTTCCCTGGATCCGGTGCTCACCGGCCAGGTATTGAAACTTGTTAATTCGGCCTTTTATTCACTGCCGAACAAGATTACCACCCTGACCCGGGCGATCATCATGCTGGGGCTTAACACGGTCAAGAATCTGGTGCTTTCCACCGCCATCCTCGGCGCCGTAACCAAACAAGGTCCGGCGCCGGGGTTGGCCATGGACCTTTTCTGGACCCATTCGATCTCTGTCGGGGTTATTGCCAGGGCCCTGGCCGCGGCCAGGGGGGTGCCGGTTACGATGCGGGAGGAATCATTCATCGGCGGCTTGCTCCATGACCTTGGCAAGGTTGTGCTGACCAGTTGTTTCCCGGCGGAATATCAACAGGCCCTGGAATCGACCCGGAGCCGGTTTGATATCCTGCCTGCGGCGGAAACAGCAATCCTTGGCCTGGACCATGGCCTGGCCGGAAAAATGGTTGCTGAAAAATGGCAACTGTCAAGTACCATGACCGATACCCTGGGTTATCACCATGATCCAGGCAAGGCTGAAGAAAAGAACAGGGAACTGGTGGCCATTGTCGCCCTTGCCAATGCATATGCGAATATTTTCGATTTCGGCACTGCCGGCGACCCTTATCAGGATTATGACCAGTTGACCAGGCTGCTGGACCTGACCGGGTTTCAATGGGCCGATCTGTCCTTTCTCCTGGAAACGGTTGAAGATGAGATTGAAAAGGCGCGGGTTTTTCTGAATGTTTCATCAACAACGGAGACACAGGGATGAAGATTAAATTCTGGGGGGTGCGCGGGTCAATTCCCTGTCCGGGACCGCTCACCGTAAAGTACGGCGGCAACACAGCATGTATCGAGTTGCGGCTTAACGATCCGGAACGGCTGATTATAATTGATGCGGGCTCCGGTATCAGGGAACTCGGCAACCATATGATGGCCCATGATCTGCCCAGGGGACCGATCCGGACCGAGATTTTCCTGTCCCATACCCACTGGGATCATATCATGGGTTTCCCGTTTTTTGTGCCAAGCTATCTTCCCACCACTAAATTGAAAGTCCATGGCCCGTTCAACCTTGAGGGAGAAAGCCTGGAAGAGGCCATGGCCGGCCAGATGACCTATCGTTATTTCCCGATCAGGAAAGACTGGCTGGCCGCTGATATCAACTATATTGAACTCAAGGAAGGGCAGATTGATCTCAAGGGCGGGGTCACCCTCCGCACCAAGTACCTGAATCATCCGATCATGTGCCTGGGATATCGTTTTGAATACAATGGCAAGGTGGTCTGTACGGCCCATGACACGGAACCCTATCGCAACCTTTTTGCAGCCGGGCCGGATGATCCGTCCCATGACGAAACCATGGCCGCCGAGGGCGAGTTGATTGCCGGGGAACAGAATAAGGCCCTGGAGGATTTTTTCACCGGCGCCGATCTGCTGATCCACGACGCCCAATATACGCGGGAGGAATATGAGACATCGAAAAAAGGCTGGGGCCACACCTCCATTGAGCATGCCTGCGAAACAGCAAGCCGCGCCCAGGTAAAACACCTTGTCCTGTTTCATCATGACCCCATGCGGACCGATTCCCAGCTTGACCGACTGGCGGAAATCCACTGCGCGCCCGGCAGGTATGGCGATATGAAAATAACCCTGGCCCGCGAGGGTCTGGAACTGGAACCCTAGAGATAACCCCGGATAATGGCCGCTCCGGGGAGAGACCGCAGGGCAGAACTGGATGGTTGCCCCGGACCGTGATCGTATTCTTCGCTTTGCTTTTCCGGTTAAACAGCTTATGATTCGCAGCTCTGTGGTAACCAACCCGGTTGATCCGCCGAGCCGTGACAGTTTATCAGGATTTGGGTCCGGACGGCCGGCGACTATTGGCGCGACATAAAAAGTATATGCTTGAGATATTTCATAGAAACGCGGCACAGCGGATAATCTGTCTACTGTTGACAGCGATTTTCCTGGCCTCCTTTCCAACCGGCGCCACGGCCCTGGCATTCTGCCCGGAGGGGCAGAAGATCCAACTGGTCGACCGGCAGTATCTCCATCCGGCGGACTGCCATTCCCCGGTTGAGGCGGCAGGACCCCTTTTTTATGAGTACCGCTCCGCCATGGCGGGCCAGGGAAACAATGACTGCATTGACATCTCCCTGGCAAACTCAAAATCATTGATCCGGCCCCCTGAGAAGGTACTGCCGGTGCCGGCGAATATCCTGTTCCCCGGTGTATTGATTGACAGCCGGCAGGGATTCCGGCAAAAAACAGCAGACCGGATGTCTTTTGTCCTCAACCAGGCCCGAACCCCTTCTCACCCCGTCACCGCCCAGCGGACAGTCGTTCTCCTGATCTAACAACCCAGCCTCTGTCCGGAGGTTTCCTCCCTGATTCACTGTTTCCTGCCCACACCAACCATCAGGACAGGTTGACCGCCGGCTTGAATACCTGGCCGGCGGACCGCCTTGCCCGGCGGGCGGGAGTGACAACCCGGTGACAATTATCATTGTTCACGCGAACCCACCAGCTCCGCAAGGTTTTTTCCCTTAATAACCGCATATTATTTTTCGCGCTCTTTGCGGCCGCAGGTGACATTCTGATTTGTTGGATGACCATCAAGGGTGATGCCCATGAAAAAAACAGACACGGCTTCAGTAAAAAAGGAAATCGTAATTATTATCACCATTGTCGCCTTTATCAGCGGTTTCCTGGGGGGCATTATCTACAGCGCCCTTAAGTCCCCGGCAGGCCCTTCCAGCTATCCGGACTCCGGGGCCGCGGCTATCCCGGCCCGGGACATCCCCCTGCCAACGGACCGGATAGCAGAGCTGGAACAGGAACTGGCCGTTGACCCGGACAACGTCAAGGCGATGATCGAGCTTGGCGACATCTACTTTGACAGCAACAGATATCAGGAAGGAATCGTGATTTTCACCCGGGCCGAGAAAATCGCCCCGACCGATATCCATATCCTCAACGACCTGGGCGTGATGCACCTGCATACCGGCAATTACGAGACCGCCCTGGAAAAGTTCAAGGCGGTGCTGGCTATCTATCCGACCCATAGTCACACCCTGTACTACCTCGGCCTGGTGTACCTGAAGCAGGGCGACAGGGACAAGGCGTTGCCGGCCTTTGAACAGGTACTCGCCTTGAACCCTGATCCGCAACTGGCCGAGGCGGCCCGCCGGGAGATAGCCGCGCTCAATGAGCAGACGCTGTTTCAATAGGCCGGGTGCTGGTCAACGCTTACCGGCCGGTGGTTTCCGTAAATCTGTAGCCCCTGGTGAACGGTTACTATAATCTTCACGCTGGATTCCGGAGAACAACCGATATGACCCGTTTAAATCAAGAGTCTGTGAACTGGACCATTCTTTTTCTCTGCTGGCTGCTGGCCGGCGCGTCAACCACGGCGAGCTTGTTTTTCAGCCAGGTAATGGAGTTTGCCCCCTGTGTTCTGTGCTGGTACCAGCGGATAGCGCTGTTCCCCCTGGTCATAATCCTGGCAGCCGGGCTTTTCCCCCTTGACAGGGGCGTGCTGAAATATGCCCTGCCGCTGGCAGTGGCCGGCTGGCTCACCGCGGCCTATCATAACCTGCTGTATGCCGGGATCATCCCGGAGGACCTCCAGCCCTGCGCCCAGGGGGTCTCGTGCACAGAGGAATACATCTCCCTGTTTGGTTTCCTGACCATACCAATGCTTTCCCTGCTTTCGTTTTCAACGATAATCGCCCTGTTAATTACCTTAAAGACGAGGATGTCCAGATGAAATATGTAATAGTTGTGGTTTCCTGCCTTGTACTGGTCCTGGCGTTTATGTTCGGCGGTTCCTATTACAGGGGACAACAGGCAAAAAAACTCGGCTTCATGGCCAGGGAAAACGCCTCCCTTTTTGTCCGGGACCATTCCCAGACCCTTGGCAGTGACGATGCAAAGGTTTATCTTGTGGAGTTCATGGACCCGGCATGTGAAACCTGCGCTGCTTTTTCTCCCCTGGTAAAGCGACTCATGGAGGCCAATCCCGGCAGGATCAAACTTGTTATCCGGTACGCCCCTTTCCATGACGGCGCTGATTATTTCGTCAAGATCCTTGAGGCGGCCGGGAAACAGGGGAAATATTGGCAGACCCTGGATATCATGTACAGATCACAACCTTACTGGGCCAGCCACAGCAACCCGCAACCGCAGCGGATATGGCAGTTTCTGCCAATGGCGGGCCTTGACCTTGATCAGATCAGGAAGGATATGAACGACCCGGCAATTACAAAACTGATAGAACAGGACCTTGCCGACGCCCAGACCCTTAACGTCCGCAAGACGCCGGGGTTCTTTGTCAACGGCAAGCCCCTGCAACCCTTTGGTTACCAGCAATTGCTGCAACTGGTCCAGGATGAAATCAAGGCGAATTACCCGAACCAGCCCGACCATACCCGTACGGGTCAAAATTCCGGAGGCGATAACTCATTATGAAAAAACTATCCTTTTTAATCCTGCTGTGTTGTTTACCCTTGTTCATCACCGCCTGCGGCCAGAGGCCCAAGGTGGCCGAGGTCGGCGAGCCGGCCCCGGACTTCAGCCTGGTGGACAGAAGCGGCAAGACCTGGACCCTGTCCGAACTCAAGGGACAGGTGGTGTTTATTAATTTCTGGGCAACCTGGTGTCCACCCTGCCGCGAAGAGATGCCCTCGATGCAACGGCTTTACACCATGCTGCCCAAGGACAAGTTCAAAATGCTGGCCATACTCAACAAGGATGATCCGGCCCTGGCCGACACCTTTGCCGCCAGGCTGGGCCTCACCATGCCGATCCTTGATGACCAGAAGAACAAGATTGGTCAGAAATATGGCCTGACCGGACTTCCTGAGACCTTTATCGTTGATAAACAGGGGGTACTCCGGGAAAAGTTCATCGGCTCGGCCCAATGGGACTCTCCGGTGTATCGGCAGATGATGATGAGATATATCAACCAGTGACGACCCGTGACCCGTAACCGTTCACCGGCCATGCGAAAGAGGCCCACAATCTCAGGCCTGTAACCGTTCAGCAGTGCTGCAGATTTGTTCGTTTAGGCTTTTGAGCTATAGTCCCTCTATGTGAGAAGGCCGAAACAGACGAAGATGTGGTGCTGCTGAACGGTTACCGTGACCCTTGTTTGATGGAGGCGGCATGAACAAGCAGAAAAAACCCGGCACAAAACAGAAAATCAGGATCGCCCCGTTTGTGGCAATATTTATCTTTCTTATCCTCGGGGTGATTGCAATCAGCCTGGGCGAGCCGGCCCGGGTCCTTGAGCAGGCCACCCAGATCTGTTTGTCCTGTATAGGGATCGGCTAGCCCCATGGATCTCGTCCGCAAATGGGTCCAGGCCCTGTTTTTCCTGATCACCAACGGCTACTGGAATTTCCCGGCCACCAGGGGGATCTACCAGGGTCCGCTGAAGGTGATCTGCTCGCCCGGGCTTAACTGTTACTCCTGCCCGGCGGCAACCACCTACTGCCCCCTTGGCTCGTTGCAGCAACTGCTCGCCGGGATCCGGATCTCCCTTGAAAGCGGCCGGTTCTTTATCGGTCTTTATGTTGTCGCCGCCATGGGCGTGATCGGCAGTTTCGTCGGCCGGATGGTTTGCGGCTGGGCCTGCCCCTTCGGCCTGTTCCAGGAGCTTCTCCATAAGATCCCCTCACCCAAGTTCAACATCTGGCCGCCCCTGCGCTATATAAAGTACGGGCTGCTGCTGTTCATGGTCATCCTCCTGCCCCTGTTCGCGGTTGATGAGTTCGGCCTGGGCAGCCCCTGGTTCTGCAAGTACCTGTGTCCGGCAGGCACCCTGGAGGCCGGATTCCCGCTGCTTATCATGCAGCCCGCCCTTCGGGCCAAGCTGGGCCTGCTTTTTTTAATCAAGCTTTTTTTTCTCATTCTTTTTATTGTCTGGGCCGTGTTGGCCAGCCGGCCCTTTTGTCGAACCGCTTGTCCCCTCGGGGCCTTTTATGCCCTGTTCAGCAAGATTAAATTGATCAAGTTGCGTCTTGACCCGGCAAGGTGTAACAACTGTGCGGCCTGCCACAGTGTCTGTCCGATGGGGGTCCGGTTCAACGAGTCACCCGATGACATGGAATGTATATCATGCCTTGCCTGCAGCAAGGCCTGCAGGTTCAATGCGATCAACCTGGAAGTGGGCGGCCTGCCGGTCACCGGTCAACCCGCGCCGGCCGCTTACCGGCTGAAAAAGGACATGGGCCACGCCGGCCCTTCAACTCAGTAGAGTTCCGTCAACCAACCAGCGTGCGATGTCCATTTTTTCCAGCTACTCTTCCCCGGACCATCCCACCCGGGTGAATTTATATGCATGAACCAGGGAACAGGACGGTTGGACTGGCCGGCGCTATTTCGATCGGCATCGGGGGCATGGTGGGCGGCGGTATCTTCGCGGTGCTGGGCGAGGCCGTGTCCCTGGCCCACGGCGCGACCCTGGTGGCTTTTTTTTGGCCGGGCTTGTCGCCTTGTTGACCTCCTATTCCTATGCAAAGCTTTCAGTCAGATACCAGAACCGCGGCGGAACCATGGTCTTTGTTGACAACTCGTTCAGCCACAATCTCTTGTCAGGCAGCATAAACCTGGGAGCTAATGGAAACGATTGCCAGCGGCCTGGTTGAAACGGAGCCTTAATAACTGCTTGCCGAAATGCCAGATGAAACGGGGGTTATGCCTTGAATATCGTTTCCAGAGCCGTCCGGGCTCACAGGCCAGCCTGAACAGCCACTCAAGCCCTGCCCTCTGCATCCAGCGCGGCGCATGTTTCTTCCGCCCGCTGAAAAAATCAAAGGCCGCCCCGACTCCCACCATGACACACGCGAGACTATCCCTGTGTTCGGCCATCCATTTCTCCTGCTTGGGGCAGCCGATGCCGACAAACAGAATCTTTGCGCCGGCAGCGTTTATCTGTTCAACATACCCGGCATCCTCTTGAATATCCAATGGCCGGAAAGGAGGGGAAACAGTACAGGCGATGTCCAAGGAGGGGAACTCGCGTGCCAAAAATGACTTGAAATCCCGGAGACTATCCGGTGTGCCGCCATACAGGCCGATGGGAATATTTCCCTTCTCCGCCGCAGCGCAGAGCCGCAACAGCAAGTCGGAACCCCGCACCTGACAGGCCTGCTTCTCACCCAACGACTTAAGTGCCCAGACCAGGGGCATGCCGTCAGCCACGACGAGATCGGCATTGTTCACCACTTGACGGAAGTCAGGACTGTCAAAGCTCTCCATGCACATATGGACATTGGCGACACAGACGTACCGGCCCTCCGTGCCCCGGGCGGCATCAACGACCCATTGTGTCGCCCCGCCGTAATCTGTCACGGCAACGGACAGCTTGAGTATTTTTTTATGTGCAACCCGCATCGTGATGGTTTATTCCTCAAAATACCTTTAAATCAGGGCCGGCCTTTAAATCCGAGCAGGAGCCGCGCCGCTTGCATCAGATATACAAGCATTTTCTGATAGATGCTTGTCAAGGCGACCTCCCTTATCCCTTTTTTGAATCGAATCCGGTTTTTTCTTCGCAACCGGTTGCCCCGGACGATGTGGCCGGGCAGCAGATCTCCGTTGTTCGCCAGAATAGTCTTGGCCCGGGAAAAATCAAGGCCGCTCCATTTTTCCAGCCTGGCAAGACAGGCAACCGGATCGTTCATCAACTCCTCGTAACGGATCTCGATCATCTTACTTCCCACCCGCCAGGCCACCAGCCGGCAACTCAATAACACGGTTATGTAATAAAGACAGGTGGCCAGGGGCGGTTTGGGGTCCTGTTCCAACCCGGTTTTCTGGAACGAGCGCATGATCCCGGCCGGATCGCGGGTAATGCAGATTATTCTGGTCTTGCCTGGGAAAAATTCAGCCAGGGCCAGGGCCCGGCCCGGGAGTTTGGATGAATCGACCATGGCCGTGGCCCTGGTCACGCTCTTGATGGCAACCAGGAGCTTATGGTTGATCGCGGCGTAACGCCGGAGTTTGGCCCTGGGGATCAGACCGGAAATGAGTTTGAAAAAGCCGGCATGCCACTCAATGGAAAGGAAGAGCCTGAAGATCTCCAGCAGTTCCCCCTCCGGCAGGCCGACCTTTTCCCTTACCTTGCCCCATAATGCGCACTGATTGCACGGCGCGCCGCAGGAACAGGGATTGTTCAGCAAAAAGCCCTCGCGGAAAATGTAGTTCAACTCTCCGCAACCGGCAATACCAGGGTTATTGGCCAAAAGGATATCCAGGATCGTGGTCCCGCTTCTACCGGGGCCCATGATATAAAGGATGTCCGGTAGGCTTTCTCTGGTTTCTTTTGCCTGGTCTTGCACGGGAAACGACCCTTCAGCTGATTTTTTTTGTCGCCAACAGCCAGGCCCTGCTTACAGAAGACCATTGTCTATGATCGTTCGCAGCCTGGCACCAATGCTCTTTGGCGAGGACCTTTCAAGAATCCACGGTTTGCCGGCCGTGCCAAGCGCCCTTCTTTCCTCCACGGTCAGGAGCCTGGCGATCGCCCCGGCCACAAGTCGAGCCTCTGCTTCTTTCACCAGGTAGCCGACCCTGCCGTCTACAACGATATCCGGAATACCGGCATAATGAACGCCGACCACTGGTATCCCATAACACATGGCCTCGACAAAAGAGATGGGGTAGGCGTCGTTGGTGCTGGGCAAACAGAAAATATCCGCATCTTCGAGCAACTCCTCTTTCTCTTTACCCGAGACCCATCCCTTGAAAAACACCCGGTCTGCCAACCCCAACTCCCTGGAGAGCTTTTCGAGCATTTTTCTTTCACTGCCCTCCCCGGCCACAGCCAGTTGAACATGGGACGGGAGCAGGGCCATTGCCTGGATGGCAATCTCCACCCCCTTGCCCGGGACCAGTCTTGCCATGGCGAGAATGCGCACTTTTTCACCGTGGCGGGCGGCAAGCCCCCCATAGTCCCTTGGGGTATTGGCTATCTGTTCCAGGTCCGGCGAAAGGGGGTTGTGGATCACTGCCAACGGTTTGCGGATCCCCCCCCTGGTGACAAAAAACTCTTTCCACCAGTCGGTCAGCACAAAAACCATGTGGGCGGGCAGCAGCGCGATCTTGAAAAGAATGGAATAGACCGGGTTGTCAAAGTAGTAGTATGCCTGGGGGGCATGGATATGCAGAATTGTTCTGGCCCCGGCCAGCCGGGAGAAGAGCAACACGAAAAATTCACGGAAAAGGGAAAAACCGTTACCAGCCTGGGAATAGACAATCGGCTGTTCTCCCTTTTTCTTAATCCGCCTGATTGTACGTATCAGTTTCGGTAAGGCCGCCAGCCATAACACCGTTCCGCCCCCTGCTCTTCCGGGGTGAAAGGTGGGAATGGACTCAAAGGAAATGCCGGCCGACTCCAGGGCATTGAAGTAGCCGCGCATGACCACGCCGATCCCGCCGGCCCTGGAGTCCGGGTCGGTTCCGGTAAATATTATTCTGGGACCGGCTTGCGGCCGTGATCCTGAACGCATCAATTTTCAACCTCCCCGGTTCAGCGTAATTTCACCCTCTCCGGCACCCGGCCCTTGATCAGGATATATCTGGGCCAACCATCCACTTCAACATCCGGGGACGATACAGGTACGGCAACGGGGTTGCCCATTATATCGAAAAGTTCACTCTCCGCCCCTTCGCTGGAAACCGCAAACGAGGTAACCTTTTCCCGCCAGTTATAGGCAAGGAGCACGGTATCGCCACCGCGCCGGAACAGATAAACCCGGGTGCCGTCCCGGCGCTCTACCCTTGAGTGAAAAACAGCGCCAGCCAGGATTTCGGTCATGGCGTCATAAACCGCAAGCATCGGCGTCGGCTCATTGTACAGATCAAACATGCCCCATCTCAGGTCCGGGGAATGGATCGACGGGTGACCCGAGTCAAGATAGAACCAGAACATCCGCTCGACCCCTTCGGCGAAATCGGCCGCAAAAACCATGGGCAACTGCCGCGCCACCTCAAGCTGGCCCTGGCCCGACTTCAGATCGATGTCATTCGCCGCTCCCCCGCCATGGTCAAGCGGGACATCCCCCTGGCCGCTGTCGGAGTTCATGCTGCGCCAGGGGATGCCACGTTCGGTATCCCAGATATCCATGGTTGTTTTCCCGTAACGACCGAGGATACGCCGCAACCGCGGCACATATCCGGTTTCCTGGTTACGGAGGTCAAAACGATCTCCCATGAAGCGAAAGGCATGACCGCTGTGAAAGGAAAGCACGTCCAGGTAGCGCCCGCCACCGGCAGCCATGAATTCCCGGAGAAATTCCGGGTCCCGGGCAGGGTCCGTCCCCTGCCCGACCCCGCGCCCCTTGCTGCTGGAAGGACCGAGAATGACCGCCTCCGGGTTGACCCTTGACCTTGCCCGCCAGGTGACTGCCGCAAGTTGCACGGTATCTGCCACGGAAAACTTGTGGCCCGGCTCGTTCCAGATCTCAAAATAATCGACCTTGCCGCGGAGATGGGCAAGCAGGTTCTCGAGAAAACTTTCATAGGCCGCCATGTCCAGATAACCGGCGGCATCTTGCCGAACCAGTTTCATGAGCCGTTTTGTCCGTAGCCCGGAGACCAGATCCACGTTGCCTTCCGGCCGGGGGGTCCGGAGCCAGCCGGGCACGTTATTGGGCCGGTTGGAACCGAGCGGGATCATCACCTCCAGATCGAATCTGTCGGCCAGGCTCAAGGCCCGGTCCAACTCCTTGAAGTCATAGGTAGAGCCGTCGTCGGACAGCAGGCCCGGCCGGGCAAGTGAAAAGATCCGGACACTGCCGGCGCCAAGATCACCGGCAAGGCGGTAGAGGCTCTCAGGGGTATAATGGGCATCAATAAATGTCGCCAGGCCGTGTTCTTCCATGCACAGGCCGAAACGGCTGTCCCGCGGGCCGTTGACCGGATCCGGCCGAATCACGGCATAGGGCCTGCTCCCGGCAGCCTCCGGTCCGCCGGAGGCGGGGATAAACCGGGCGTTGACAACAAAGGAACCACGCCGTTCCGTAGCCAGCACCAGTTGCGCCTCGCCCTTGGCACCGACCCGAACCGTCCGGCCGTTGCCGAGCCGGGAGCCGGTAACCCTGTCGACAATATCGTAGCTCACCAGGCCGGCGGAACCAGGGGGCGTACGCACCAGCATGGTCCCTGGTTCTCCGGCCCTGAACACCCCCAGGGGATTGACGGGGCTCAAGCCAAGGGAAGCCCTTTTCACCGGCAGCCCATCAGGACCCGGCCCCTTCAGGCTCAGCTCGTCAAGCAAGAAATCGCCCCGGCCGGAGAGGAATACCCGGCACCAATAACGGGAAAAACCCTTTCTCGCCCTGAACGACAAGGCAATCCGGCTGACACCGTTACCAAGCCGCCTTGTTGTCCCGGCGATCTTTTTCCCGCCAGGGCCCCTTGCCGCGCCAAAGACCTCAACCCGGATCCTGGAGGTTTTTTCCGCGCCCACGATCAGGGAAAAGTCATACCGTTCACCAGGGACCAGGCCGAGCGCCCTGGTCACCAGCCGGTACCTGCCGCCGGTCAGGGCATGGAGCCGGAGGGAACGGGCCCCGGCCAGCGGGATACTGTTTTCCAGGGCCGGGGGACCGGGCGCGACTACTCCATACCGGGGAGTCCGTGATATCTCAAGATCAAGGTTGCCGACCTCAAAACCGCCGTCAGGGAAGAACTCGACCAGGGATGCCCCGCGCGGCGCGGCCCCCCCGGACAACGGACCCCACCCCAGAAGGAGCGTGGCCAGCAAAAGGGCAATGCGCCTAACGAGCCGTGACATAACCGTACGCTTCCAGCGAAGATCGCATGATATCGGTGAGTTGGTTGATATACTCCGTTTTCCATTCCTTGGCATACTTATGATTCATATTAACCAGCTCTGGCCCGCGCGCGAGCGAGTCATGGGCCTCGGCGGCATCGGTCAGATTACAAAAGGAAAACACCCTGGTCAGGGCTGCCTGCGGATCAGCCATAAAGTCCTCGTATTTCACTTCAAGCAACCGCTCCGGCCCGATACACCCGGCCTCTGCCCTGGTCATTTTCAGAACCCGGTTCCATTGCAGGGCGGTGATCACCCCGGGGTCCTTGCCGCCCCGGCGCCAGAAGTCAATATCCTCGTCCCGGAGTACTCCTTGCCAGAACGGCCCGTCATATCCGCCCTTTTCCTTCCAAAAGGAGACGTTGAGCAGGGAATGAACAACCGCCAGGCCATCACGCACGATATGAACAAACCGGGCATCTGGAAATATACTGTTCAGATAACCGACCCGCGGCGGGCCGGTCAGTTTCGCCGAAAACCTTGTCCGGCCCTGGTAGCGGACAATTTTCGCAACGGCATTTCGGAGGCGAAGGCCGGTCCGCTGGTCTGCCCTGCATCTGCCCAGGGCCGCAAGGGAGAAATCCCGCTGGGAATAATAGTCCCAGAACTGGTAAGCCTCGGCCGGCTTGACCAGGTACCTGTTACAGAAGGCGACCTCGGCATACTGTTTCTTCCTGGCCTCCACGACAAAGAAACGGTTCTCATGCAGTCGCCGCACCAGATTATAGCATGGACTCTGCGGATTTCTCTGCGAGTAGTTCGAGGGCCAGGCCAGTTCCGGATGCCTCGCCACTGCCTCGAAAATAATGGTCGTGCCGCTTCTCGGCATGCCGATGAAGAAAATGGGCTGCCGGATCAAGTTCTCGTTCATCCTGGTAACCAGTTGTCAGCTGCCCGGGTGGCGCATGGCTTCGCGCAGCAGCTGCTCGGTATTTTCCGTCATTATTGCAATGGTGAACCGCCGGAGCACCTCTGCGCGTGCCTGCCGGCCCATCCCGGCCGTGCCCCGCCGATCGTTCAGGCGCTGTACCATGGCCTTGCGCAAGGCGATAAAATTTCCCAGAGGCACGAGTTCGCCGGTACGGCCGGGAATAACAGCCTCCTTGAGCCCGCCGATGTCTGTTGCCACCACCGGGACCTCCATGGCCATGGACTCAAGCATTGCAATGGAAAAGGTCTCCACCGCGGTTGACGCGAGGACTGAAACATCCGCTGCCCCGAGCACGGGCCGCACATCTTCTACGTTCCCCAGGAAATGGACCCGCTCGGAGAGTCCAAGTCGATCAACCAGCTCTTCTATGCCGGGCCTGAACTCACCCTCGCCGGCAAGCAGGAGATGAGAGTCTTCGCCAATCTCCGAAAAAGCCCTGACCAGCAGCCCATGGCCCTTTTCCCTGCGAAAGCCGGCAATGCAGCAGAAGACAAACGAGTTGTCACCGATACTGTGCCTGCGGCGCAATGATCGACCCTTGTCCACGGCCTTGCCTGGTGAGAAACGGGCCGGATCAACACCATTATACACAACCGCCGCCTTGTCCCCTAATTCAGGAAATTTTCCGCGCCAGTATTCTGCCTGGGTTTTGCAGACAAAGATGATTTTTTCGCAGTTGCGCAGGATCCTCCGGTAAAGGAGCCGGTCAAGGAGTTCATCCTTGATCGAGACATTGCGGGTGGTATGGATCGAGGCGACCAGGAGCGGCTTTCGCGTGGATCTGCGCCGGGCAAGCCACCCCATGAAAAGGGCGAACTGCAGCGTGCAATGCAACAGCTCAATATCCTGCTCGTCAATGATCCGGGCGATACGGCGAACAAGATTGAAGTCGATCAGTTCTGTCCGCTGGATATGAATAAAGTCTGTTTTGCTCCGGTCCAGGCGGGAAAGCTGGTCCAGGTTGCTCTCATAAACCACAAGGGTTCTGGAAAAGCCGCCACCCATGGCGTTCAGCAGATCCACGGTCTGGGTCTGGGCACCGGCCCGACGCAGGGAAGGGAGCAGAAATAATGTTTTTACGGGCTTCACGTTTTATTGCTCAAGTTCAGATCAATTTCTTGAAAACAGCCTCATGTTGCCGGGCAACGCTCGCTGGCGAGTAATTATCGATGGCATACTGTTGGGCAAATCCGGATAAAGCCAACCGTTCCTCGTCGTTTTCAAGCAACCGCGAGAGTTCACCGGCCATCTGCTCAATATCCGCGGGGACCGCCCCAAGCCTGTGGCCCTGGATCAATCCGTCCGGGTCAAAAAAGGAAACAACCGGAACGCCCCTGATCCAGGCCTGGAGAAAGCTGTTGGGAAAACCCTCCGACTCGGAGGTATTGGCAAAAAGCCTGGCCCGTAAGAAATAGTCATTAACCCGGGAGTAAGGAACAGGCCCGATGAATTCCAGGTTCGGCGCCTGTTTTGCCGCCTGCTCGATCCCGGCGAAATACTGTTCCATCCCCAGGCAGGGCCCGCCGATCATCACGATCCGTTGGTCGGGAAGCATCCCGGCCAGATCGATCATCAGCTCCGGCCGCTTGAAGGGCCGCATGTTGTTCACCCAGAGGATATCGATATCCCTCTTGCCGGCGGGCCGGGCCAACGGCAACTCAACCGCCATGTTCATGGGGATGCTTTCAAGGCCGTAATGTCGGCGGAGCAGCCGGCGCTGATGTTCGCTCTGGACAAGAATCAGATCAGCCCGTTTGAGGCCGTATTCGTATAATTTTCTGTCCCGCCAGTATCTGATGAGCTGTTGGCCCGGGACGCAGTCGCTGTCATGGGCCACCCGGAAGGCGAAGATCTTCTTGTTCCTGCGACAATAGCCGCCCACCAGCCCGGTCAGCATGGCCGCACAGGACTGGTAATAGAGATCAGCGCCCGGCCGGGGCAACGCCCTGGCAATGGAAGTAAGCCTTGGGTGGAGAAAACGGAGTACCGGCAGCCCGGCGTCCAGCCTGTACGTTTTGTAGACCCGGATACCGTCACGCTCCTCAACG
Source organism: Desulfobacterales bacterium (assembly GCA_021647905.1). Classification (NCBI taxonomy): domain Bacteria; kingdom Pseudomonadati; phylum Thermodesulfobacteriota; class Desulfobacteria; order Desulfobacterales; species Desulfobacterales bacterium. Next base: position 22,673 of record JAKITW010000046.1, read on the forward strand.
TCGGGTTGGCCGAAGTCCCTGACGATCATGCTCACCTCATAGCCCATGGCAACGAATTCCCTGGCCAGCAGGGTCTGCTGCAGGGATTCACCGCCGATCCTGGTTATCCCCATGTCGGGATTCAAGACAGGATAGTTGTCCATTCCGACAAAGCAGATACTCTTCATGTCTTGCTCGCTCCTAATTCGCTATTGAGAAGTACAAAATATATTTTCATGAAAAAGCACCGGCGGAAAACATCTTTAGTTTTGAATGCCGTGATTGTTACGAGTCCATCAAATTTGTCGGTCTCGCAACAACCCGCTCGACGGACGTGTGTCATGTTGTAACTTGTTGATTTTATTGGGTGGCATTTGAAGCCTTTCGGGTTGTTACCAGTTCATCAAATTTGTCGGTCTCGCAACAACCTGCGAGACGTAAACATTCAGTAAACCCCCTCCTGTCGGGAAAGG
>JAKITW010000047.1 GCA_021647905.1 Desulfobacterales bacterium
AGGACTGAGGTCAGAGGACCGAGGACAGAGGACTGAGGACTGAGGACGGAGGACGGAGGACGGAGGACAGAGGACTGAGGACTGAGGACTGAGGACTGAGGACGGATGACGGAAGGCAGTGGACGGAGAATATTGATTTTTAAACCGTTCGAACGTTCAAACCGTTTGAACGTTTAACCCCTGCACCCTGCACCTTGCACCCTGGAGAAGCCATGTACCTGCAACTGGCCTGGCGTAACATCTGGCGCAACCCCCGGCGCACGGCGGTGATCATGCTGGCGATCATCGTCGGGGTCTGGAGCATGATATTCCTGGGCGCCTTTATGCGCGGCATGCTGGTGGTGATGGTTGACAACGGCATTGCCACCCTGACCGGCCATATCCAGGTGCTTCAGAAGGATTATCCGGATGATCCGGCGATTGACAACAGCATCAGGGACCCGGACCAGGTGGAAAGGGTGCTCCGGGACAACCTGCCGATCGGTTCCCGATGGACGGCCCGGGTGCGGGTCAACGCTATTGCCGCCAATGCCCGCCACTCCACCGGCATCACCATGGTGGGGATCGAGCCGGCCCGGGAAGCTGCTGTCTCCTTTATCGGCCAGCCCATCTACCAGGGCCGGTTTCTCAAGAAAAACGATCCCACCGGCATCCTGGTGGGCCGGGCCCTGCTCGATGAGTTCGGGACAAAACCGGGCCGCAAGCTGATCCTGATGTCCCAGGATACAACCGGCGAGATCGCCTCCCGCGCCTTCCGGATTGTCGGTGTGTTCCGGGCCGAACTCGAGGCCACGGAAAAGCAGTTTGTTTTCATCACCATCACCGCGGCCCGGAAGATGCTGCGGATGGGGTCAGCCATATCCGAGATCGCGGTTATCCTGCCGCCGGGGCAGGACCTGGCGGCGGTCACCGACAGGCTCCGGGCTGTTCTCCCTGCGGACGACTATGCGGTGCGGAACTGGCACCAGCTGTTGCCGATGCTGTACGCCTACCTGGAGATGTTCGACATGTACACCTATATCTGGTTCCTGGTGGTGTTCGTTGCCATGGGGTTCGGGATCGTCAACAGCACCCTGATGGCAGTCTATGAGCGGATGCGGGAGTTCGGCCTGCTCAAGGCCCTGGGCCAGCGGCCGGGCCGGATTATCATCGGGGTGCTGACCGAGACTTTTTTTATTCTGGTCCTCGGGTTGCTGGCCGGCAATCTGCTCGGCCTTATCAGCGTGGCTGCCCTGGCGCCCGCCGGGATCGATCTCTCGGCCCTGGCCGCTGGCGCCGAATATGCGGGCATGCCCCGGGTGATCCATCCGGTGCTCAACGGCCGGGATCTGATGGTGGCCGACCTGGTGGTGTTCGTGCTCGGCCTGCTGGTTGCCGTCTACCCGGCGATCAAGGCGGCCAGGTTCACCCCGGTGGAGGCGATGATGCATAATTGAAATGTGAATTGTGAAGGGTGAAAAGTGAAAGGTAGTGGAGAATTCTCCATTTTAAGTTGGGGTGGCCATGGCCATTGTTGCATGCACTGATGTCGTAAAAAAGTATCACCAGGGCAAGGTCGAGGTGTCGGCCCTGCGCGGGGTGACCCTGGATATCGACCGGGGGGAATTCGTGGCCCTGGCCGGGCCGTCGGGCTCGGGCAAGACCACCCTGCTTAACATGATCGGTGGTCTGGATCGTGCCGATAGCGGCCGGATCGTGGTGGATGGCAACGACTATGGCGCCATGACCCAGGGGGAGCTGGCCCAACTCCGCCTGCATAAGATCGGTTTCGTGTTTCAGTCCTATAACCTGATCCCGGTGCTGTCGGCCCTGGAAAATGTGGAATATGTGATGCTCCTCCAGGGGGTGGCGGTCAAGGAGCGGCGGGCCCGGGCCCGGGCGATTCTCGACGAGGTGGGGCTGGGCGAGATGTATGACCGGCGGCCGGCCGAGCTGTCCGGCGGTCAGCAGCAGCGGGTGGCGGTGGCCCGGGCCATTGTGGCCGAGCCGGCCATTGTCCTGGCCGACGAGCCCACTGCCAATCTCGATTCCGAGACCGGCCGCGGGCTGCTGGAGATGATGCTGGAGATGAACGAAAAGAAACAGGTCACCTTTATCTTCTCCACCCATGAAGAAATGGTAATGGACCATGCCCGGCGGCTGGTGCGGATCAAGGACGGCCGGGTGGCGGCCGACCGGATCAAGCAGGGAAAAGGAATGGCGGCTGGTTCTTATCATGAAAATGGAACCGGGTAACAGAAAAATATTCAGGGACCTCATCTGCCTGGCCTGGCTCCTTACCATGCCCCTGGCAGCGGCCGCGGCTTCAGGGGCGGGGGCGGAAGACGGGCCCCACATGGAATGGGGCGGCCATCTCACGGTGCGGGCCGGACTGTCCCGGCCCGGGGCGGACTCCTTTTATGCGCCGGTGGGGACCGGTGATTTTATCGACAACCAGATCGAGTTCCGGCTCAAGAATCTCCTCTATATCGGTAACCACGCCAGCCTGGAGACCCATTACGAACTCCTGTGGAGCGGCGGCGATACCAGGCGAAAACAGAACCAACTGGGCCGGAGCACCCCGGGGGTGAGCGCGGCCGGCCCGGAGGATGACCGGTTGCGGCTCTTTGATCTCAGTTACCGGCTGAGCGAGGATAACGACCAGCTTCTCTATCATCGGCTCGACCGGCTGGTCCTGACCCTGCAGCCTGCCTGGGGCAGCGTTTCCCTGGGCCGCCAGGCCCTGACCTGGGGCAACGGTCTGCTGTTCAACCCCATGGACCTGTTTAACCCATTTGCGCCCACCGATATCCAGCGGGATTACAAGACCGGCGACGATATGGCGGTTGTCAGCTTTTCCCTGAAATCAGGCAACGAACTGCAACTGCTGGCAGTGGTGCGCCGGAATCCGGCCGGGGGCAAGGTGGACCGGGATCATTCCTCCCTGGCCGCCAAGTATCATTTCAGCCGCAATACCGCGGAGTATGACCTGATGGCGGCCAGCCATTACCGCGACGCGGTGCTCGGCCTGGGCCGGGTCGGCTATATCGGCGATGCGGCCGTGCGGCTGGACGGGACCTGGACCATGCTCAATTCCGGCAGCGGCAATGATAATTTTTTCTCCCTGGTGGCCAACCTGGATTATTCCTGGGTCTGGCTGGATAAGAATTATTACGGACTGGTGGAATTTTTTTTCAACGGCCTGGGCGGCGACCGGTATACCCGAGCCCTGGCAGACCCTGACATGGCGGCCCGGCTGGCCCGGGGCGAGCTTTACACCCTGGGCCGCACCTATCTTGCCGGTGAGCTGCGGGTGGAACTCCATCCCCTGTTCAACCTCTCGCTCACCGCGATCACCAACCTGGCCGACCCCTCGGGGCTGCTCCAGCCCCGGGGCGTCTGGGACCTCAGCCAGTCGACCCGGCTCACCTGCGGGGCAATCATCCCCTATGGCAGGTCCGGCACCGAGTACGGCGGTTTCCGGCTGCCCGACAGCCGGTTCAACCGTGCGTCCGCGGCCAGCCTCTATCTGTGGCTGACCTGGTACTATTAGACCCTTTGCAAGCAACATTTACGCAAAATCGTGTATGTTGCGAGAGGCGTAAAGAGTCTTCTCCTGATGTTGGAACTGTAAAGGGTCTTATACCCCTCAACGGGGTACTGAAAACAGTCCGGCTTCGCTGGTTGGGGCTTTTGATTATAATCTTCACCAAGCACCAAGCACCAAGCACCAAGCACCAAGCACCAAGCACCAAGCACCAAGCACCAAGCACCAAGCACCAAGCACCAAGAACTGATCACTAACCCCCGACCATCCAGGGCCATGGCGAGTCTCACCCTCCGTAATATCACAAAACAGTTCGGCGCCACCACTGCGCTCGACGATGTCAGCTTTACCGTGGCGGACAGCGAATTCGTGGTCCTGGTGGGTCCGTCCGGCTGCGGCAAGTCCACCCTGCTGCGGCTCATCGCCGGGCTCGATGCGGTGAGTGCGGGCGAAATCCTTCTGGCAGACACCCTGGTCAACGATGTCCCGCCCAAGGACCGGGATATTGCCATGGTGTTCCAGAACTACGCCCTTTATCCGCACATGACCGTGTTTGCCAACATGGCCTTTGGTCTGAAGATGCGGGGGATGGCCAGGAAGCTGATCCGGAAACGGGTCCTGGAAGCGGCCCGGATTCTGGGCCTGGAGCAGTTGCTGGCGCGCAGGTCAAACAAACTCTCCGGCGGCCAGCAGCAGCGGGTGGCCCTGGGCCGGGCCATTGTCCGCAATCCCAGGCTGTTTCTGTTTGACGAGCCGCTCAGCAATCTCGACGCCCGGCTGCGGGTGGCCATGCGCGCTGAGTTGATCCGGCTCCACCAGCGATTGGGCGCCACCATGATCTATGTCACCCACGACCAGAGCGAGGCCATGAGCATGGGCGACCGGCTGGTGGTCCTGAAGGATGGCAGGGTCCAGCAGATCGGCGCGCCGCTGGCCATCTATCACCGGCCGGCCAACCTCTTTGTGGCCGGGTTTATCGGCAATCCGCCGATGAATTTTTTTTACTGCACGGTCCTTGACCAGGGTTCCGGGCCGGTTCTTCAGGGCGATTCCTTTTCATTGCCCCTGCCGGCAGCCATGCGGAAAAAACTTGAATCAGCGGCCCTGGATGCCGGCGAGATAGTCTTAGGCATCCGGCCCGAGGATATCCTGGAGTCGGGCACTGGCCGGGATTCGGGCTCGGCGCTGCCGGTCATGGCCCGGGTGGAGTTCCTTGAGGTAATGGGCAATGAGATCCTGGCCACCTGCAGACTGGGGGACCAGGGGTTCATCGCCCGGTTGTCACCCCAGACCGCGGTCAAGGCCAACGCCGAAGTCTTTTTTTCCTTTGCACTCGACCGGGCCCTTTTCTTTGATCCGCGCACCGGCGAGTCGATCCAATAGTACAGGAGGAAGCGCATGGACCGACCGGGATTTTTTCTTACTTTCAGCCTGTTCCTTTTCATACTGGCCTTGATCGGTCTGGCCGGCTGCGGCAGTGACCGGTCAATGGAAAAAAAGGACACACTGACCATCACCGTCTGGTTCCACACCGGCCGGCCCGAGGAAAAGCAGGTGATGGAGGACCAGGTGCGGCGGTTCAACCAAAGCCGAACCGACATGGTTGTGAAACTGGTCCTGATTCCAGAGGGTGACTACAACACCCAGGTCCAGGCCGCGGCCGCCGCCGGGGCCCTGCCCGACCTTCTGGACCTGGACGGGCCCTTTCTGGCCAACTATGCCTGGAAGGGGCATCTCCGGCCGTTGACCGGGTTTCTGCCGCCGGAGTTAAAGAACGATCTCCTGCCTTCGATCATAACCCAGGGCACCTATAATAAAGAACTCTATGCCGTGGGGATCTTTGACTCCGGCCTCGGCCTGTACGGCAGCCGAGCAAAATTGATCCAGGCCGGGGTCCGTCTGCCCACCGGACCGGATGACGCCTGGACCATCGACGAGTTTGACCATGTTCTTGCCGCCCTGGCCGGGCAGGACGATGACTCCATGGTCCTGGATCTCCGGCTCGATTACCGGGGCGAGTGGTTCACCTATGCCTTTTCGCCGCTTCTGGTCTCAGCGGGCGGTGATCTGATCGACCGGCGTGGTTACCAGAGCGCGGACCGGGTTTTAAATGGTGACGGGTCGGTTTTCGCCATGACCCGGGTCCAGAACTGGTTTAATAAAAAATATGTGGACCCCAATATCGATGCGGCCGCCTTTACCTCGGGCCGGGTTGCCCTTTCCTGGTGCGGCCACTGGGAGTACCCCCGCTATCACCAGGCCCTGGGTGATGATCTGGTTCTCCTGCCGCTGCCCGATTTCGGCCACGGCTCCCGCACCTCCATGGGGTCCTGGTGCTGGGCGATCCCGCGGAACGGCCAACACCCGGACAAGGCGGCTGAATTCCTGCAATTTCTCCTCTCAACCCCGGAGGTGCTGGCCATGTGCGCGGCCAACGGCGCAGTACCGGCCACCCGGTCGGCCGTTGCTGCCTCGCCCCTGTACCGGCCGGAGGGGCCCTTGCATCTTTTTGTGCAGCAGTTGGAAAAGTCCGCCGTGCCCCGGCCGCGGACCCCGGCCTACCCAATGCTTACCTCGGCCTTTCAGCAGCTTTTTCAGGATATCCGCCATGGCGGCCCGGTGCGGGAAGCACTTGACCGGGCGGTGGCGATAATCGATCAGGATATTGTTGATAACCAAGGATATCAACCGCAATAGGAGTTCTTAGGGAGAACCGATGGCAACCGGCCGACAGGATCTTGAGAAAAGCGACCACCGCGCGGCTTGGCTGATGGCCGCGCCGGCCCTGCTCGGCCTGTTATTGTTTATTGCCCTGCCTTTTATGATCGCGATTTTTCTGGCTTTTACCCGCTATAGACTGGACTCGCCCCTGGGGCTCGCCTTTGTCGGACTGGAGCAGTTCCAGCGGATTTTCTCCGATTCCGGCTTTATCCGGGCCCTCTGTAACAACACCCTTTTTGCTCTCATCGTGGTGCCCCTGCAGACCGGGGCCGCCTTGATCCTTGCCCTTTTGCTCAACCGGCCGCTCAGGGGCATGACCATGTTCCGCACCCTGTTCTTTCTGCCGGTGGTCTTTCCCATGGCCCTGGTGGCGGTGGTCTGGGAACTGGTCTATGCCCCGGGCCCCAACGGGCTGTTAAACGGTTTTTTAGGCATGTTGAGCTTCGGCGCCTGGCAGCCGGTGGATTTCCTCCACCATTCCGGTTTCGCCATGCCGGCGATCATGCTGCTCTCCATCTGGCAGGGGGTGGGCTTTCAGATGGTGATCATCCTGGCCGGGCTGCAGGCCATCCCCACGATCCTGTACGAGGCCGCAGCCCTGGACGGGGCCGGGCCCTGGCAGCGCTTTTTTTATATCACCCTGCCGCGGTTGAAGAATACCCTCATCTTTGTGGCCCTGGTCACCACCATTCTCGCCTTCCGTCTCTTTGACCAGGTCTGGATCCTGACCCAGGGCGGTCCGCAGCGGGCCACCACCACGGTGATGTTCGAGATGGTCCGGGCGGTATTCAGCCGCCAGGACGTGGCCCGGGGCGCGGCCATGAGCGTGGTTTTTTTCATAATCGTCCTGGCGATCACCCTGGTCCAGCGGCTGCTGATCCGGGAAGAACAGGACCCCCGGTGACCAGTTACGAATATTGGAATAAACCCCGTCCCGGCTACGCCGGACCGGTCAGCAAACCAGCGGCATAAACATGAGTAAGCGTTCACCAGCACCCCATCTTCGCACGATCAGCCCGGCTCACATAGGCATACTATGGATTCGCCGGCCTGCTTGCACGAATCCGTGGCACTGGTAAACGCTTACCGGCCGGTGGTTTCCGTAAATTTGTAGCCCCTCTGGTGAACGGTTACAAACATGAAGGCTTTCCACCTTATTTCAGCCGCCGACCTGTCCTGATAACCGGGGCCACCTCAATCATAATATCTTATATGGTATAGATACACCTTGCGATTCCGTATAATTCGTATTATTATCCTGCATAATTCGTATTATGGTAACGATTTTCTCGTAAAATACTAACGGAGCAAAATGTACGAACGTAACTGTGAAAAAGTAATCAAAGAATTATTGCATGATTTCCGGATACTTTATCTAACCGGCCCCAGGCAGGCCGGCAAAACGACCCTGGCCCGTAAAATTGCCCGGGATCTCGGGATGCAGTACATTTCCCTTGACGAGCAGACAGCATTTGCTTCAGCCCAGAACGACCCTCAAGGATTTATTGACAGCCTGGCAAATCAACCCGTAGTACTGGATGAATTCCAATACGCTCCGGAACTCATCAGGGCGATCAAACTCGCCTCTGACAGGCTCTCTCCACAGGAACGTGGTCGATTTTTCCTCACGGGTTCAGCAGATCTTTTCAGTTCCGCGAAGACCCAGGAAGCACTGCCGGGGCATATGGCCAGGGTAGAACTGTATCCTCTGTCCGTGACGGAAAAACAGGCAGGCAGTTTCAACCTGATCGACTTTCTGCTTGCCGAAAAAATATCACTGCCGGACAATATTCCTCCAGTCAGTCGGGAACAAATAGCACAGACTTTGATTGATGGCGGGTACCCTGAGATACAGGACAAAGGATCCCGTGCAAAACAAATATGGTATAAATCATACCTGCATGGGCGTTTATTTAAGGATTTTGAATCCATTTATTCAGCAAAAGGTGATTATCACACCAAACTCGAATCACTTATTCCGTATCTGGCCGGCTTAAGCGGAAATTTGCTGAAATACGCAAGTGTTGCCAATGATCTTGGCCAAAATGACAAGGTCGTCAAATCATACATTGAGGCCCTGGAATGGATGTTTATTATCAAACGTATTCATCCCTACGTAAAAAACAGAGCCAAACGACAGACCATCGGCATGGCCAAAATACATATGATTGACACGGGCCTGGCCTGTCATCTCCTGGGCCTGAAGAAAAAAGAACAGCTTCTGGATTCGATGTATTACGGTGGAATGCTGGAAAACTTTGTGGTCATGGAGTGTTTCAAACACCTTGCATGGTCGGAAGAGACCATGGACATATACCATTTCCGTGACAAAAGAAGAAACGAAGTGGATATCGTCCTGGAGCAGGAAGATAATCGTCTGATCGGTGTTGAAGTGAAGGCTTCCAGTACGATACGCAGCAATGATTTTAAAGGACTCCGGAAATTCGCCGAGGTGGTCCGCGACCAGTTCAAGTGTGGTCTTGTTTTTTATACCGGGTCAAGATTATTGCCGTTTGGTGATGGCGGTAAACCCTGTTTTGCTGTTCCATTGTCAATACTATGGAGATAAAGATGGATGCGGAATCCATTCGATTCCGGCCACCCCAACTGAGTGGTGGCGGCCCTGGGGAAAGAAATGAATTTACAGAAAAGAAGTTACACTACCTGCGGGGATGGGGGGGTAGTCATCAAAGGGCCGGGGTAGTCACTTTCCCACTGATCGCCGTTGGCGGATTTTCCGGTCCACCTCACTGGCCTCTCTCCCGTATTGCGACATGGATGAAATGATGATTTTTGATTCAGTCTTTGGTTGAAACAAAGTTTCATCCCTTATGCCCCGGAAGCTGAAAGGCGGGATCGACTCGCCGTTTATCCCGGCGCTGATATAGCCATGCCAGTTCGGGAGGCCGATGATGTCCCTGGCTTGAAAATGCGGATAAAAGACCGGTTCCAGCCTTTCGGCGTCGTCCTTTCCCAAACGGAAGGCGACAATGGCGCCCACATTACCGAGAATGGCGGCCAGGAGATCATCTCTGCCGGCGGTGGATGTCTTGGTGAGTTGGGCGGTATATTGGGTGGCCAGGACCAGGCCGAGCCGGTATTTTCTGGCCTCGGCCAGCAATTCGATGAAATTTTCAGGCGAGAGATGGTGACATTCGTCGACATAGAGAATGAAGTCTTTTCTGGCCTCGGGTCGTATTTCGCCGCGCTTCATGGCGGCAAGCTTGAACCGGGAAACAATCTGGTTGACCAGCAGGCCGCCGACCTCGGCGCCGAACCTCCCCTTGCCCAGTTTCAGCAACAGAATGTTACCTCTGTTCATGATCGCCTCGAAATCAATGGCGGTTTTCTCCTGACCCACGATCCTGCGCAGGCTGCTGTCATGGGTAAAGCGGCTGAACTTGGACGTGACATAGGGAGACAGGTTGGCCAGGCTGGCCTCGCCGCCGGTTCTTTCCAGTTCCTGCAGAAAATCATGCGTGGTCGGATCGTCTATCGATTCTTTCAACCAAAGCCGGAAATCGCGGTCAAGATAACAACGGCTGAATTCCAGCAGGGTGGGGGTGAAACCTTTGCGCTTCCGGTCGCCCATGAGCAATTTAAGCATCCCCCTGAGATTACTTTCAAAAACCGGTCCGCCGGCCATCCGCATATCATAGAGACGGTCGAGGGTCAGATAAAGTTCATCAATAATCAGATCCCGCTCTTCGATGGTATGCCATTCCAGGAGATTGAAGCCGATAGGCCTCTGCCGCTCCAGAAAGTCGAAGAGGATGACATCGTTGATGCGGTTCTCAGGGATTTTGCCGACCAGCGAATCAACCATATCGCCATGGGGGTCGATGACCGCCATACCGCGGCCGGCCCGAATGTCCTGCAGGATCAGATGTTCGAGCAGCGTACTTTTCCCGGTGCCGGTCTGCCCGAAAATCGCTATATGGCGCATCCGGTCATCCGCTCCCACACGGATTTTCTGCGATACCCCCTGGTGTTCATTGATCCCCAGGACCACACTGCCGTCTTGACCGTCATGATCCGGCAACAGGGCAAGGCTGGTCCGCGAACGGCTGACGGACAGACCAGGTATATCCGTTGTCGGCGGCGAGGGCAATCTGAATGCGCAAGCCGCCTCGGTCAGGGAATAGGGTTCCAGGTCCGCATAGTAGTTGACCCTCTGGACAACGGGAACCGATGTTTTGCGGATCTCAAAACCGCCCATAAGAAGGGAACAGCCGCTTTGCTCGGACTGTATTCTGGTGACCGCCTTGCCCAGGATATTGGCCAGGCAGTGATCCACGGGTTGCGCGGCAAGCAGGTAGAGCCCCATGTGAAAGCTTGTTTCAGAGAGTTTTGCCAGTTGCTGAAGGGAAACCTTCCGGACCAGATCGGCCTGAAATCGAAGGGTGGAGTTGTCTTCCCCGAAAGAACCCAGGAAACGGTCGCAGGTGGCAATGGTCTCAACCAGCCGGGCGCGGTATTTTTCCGGCAACCGACCGGGAGTGACGCGGACAATGATCTTGACGGGGTCAAGCTGGGAAATCATGGTGTTTACCAGGTTTGACCAGTCATCAAAAGAGGCTGTCCATGGGTAGACGTGGTGAACGGTCAGCGGCGTGTTTCCCGGCAAGGTCCTGGCTTCAAAGCCGATGGCCGTCTTCTTCAGGGGCGCTTCCAGGGTCAGGATCTCGCGGCGGCGTCTGATAGACGCCGCATGGTGCAGCAAGTTTCCTTGCCAGAGTTCATACATTTCTCCGGCCTCGACGAGGGGTACAAATTCCGCCTCAAGCAGATGCGAGGCCAGAATCGGCCGCAGCGAGAGATAAAAAGAGAGAATTTTTTCCTTGATTCTCTCCACATTTTTACCTTTGCAACGGATGAACAGCGTTATCGGGAAACAGCTTTTGGCGATGTTGGCGAGATCCGGGCGGGCATCAAAATGCAGTTCCAGGGTAATGCCGGGCCCCAGGCCCGACAGGCTATGCAGCAAGGATTCCCGCCGGGCCTGGAGGAATTGTTGTTTCTTGACCTGTTCCGAGGCTCCGTGTCTGTCGGCGCCGTCTCCCGGTTTATCCAGAAGATCGGCCTTGAGGATAGACCGCATGGCCAGTCCGGCCATGGCTTCATGCATGGCGCCGTCCCTGGTGACATGAACGGCGGGGAAATGTGATTTCATGGCTTTCTTCCCTCCAGGCGGAGTATTCTCTTGATGGTTTCTTGACCCAGGCCCATGGCTCGAAGTTCATTGGCCATGGTTCTCCTGGTCTCCCGGTTCCAGGCGGAAGCAAGCAGAGTGTCGATACTATTCTCCCGGCCGTCGGTTTTTTCGGCCACTTCTTTTCCTTGATTGTTTAAACGCATATATGTCTCCATTGTTCAGGTCTACTCTTCAGCTTCCATTTGCATCAAGTGGGGTCTTGGCCGGTCGTTCCGGAGAGGTGAAATTGATCGTCGGACTGCCCGAAACCGGCTTGGCAAAGTTCGTCATGGGGGCCGGGGCAAAGCCGAACTCCCGGGCCTGGCCCATGATCTTCCGGGCGAAATCCATATCCACCGGGCCGACATGATGCTCCTTATCACCGGCAAGGGTGGAGACCATGGTCTCGGTCAGGCAGGCATAGGTCGTGCCGGTCGGCGGACCCATGTTGAAACCGATATCCATGCCCGGCACGGTCATGAAACCGCCGTCGACCCGCAGAACGTCGGGACGTGCCCGGCATACTTCCGGCCCCATGTTATGCGGCTGGGCCATGTCCACCACCACGGCGCCTTTCTTCAGCATATCCGGCCCCGCTACGTCGCCCACCGCCGACGTGCACAATAGGAGAATGTCCGCCCCGCGGACCGCGTCGTTGTCAGTTGAGCAGACAATCTCGCCCTGAAAGCCGGACATCTCTCTCGCCACTTTTTTCAGTTTGTTGCGATTCGGGCCGGTAAGGACCATCCCCGCCGGTTCCAACTCAGAAAGCAAGATGGCGTCGGCCCGGCCCACCAGGCCGTATGCCCCCACCACCGCGATGATGCATTGCCGGATATCAATACCCCTCAAGGCGGCAGCCTGTTGCACCACCGGCACGGCCGAGGCGGCGGACAGACCATCGCCATGGGTGATGGCGCAGGTGACCCGAGAATCCCGGATCACAGACAGGCCATTCAGGGACATCGGTGCGGTATAGGCGCCCAGGCCGACCCGCTCAACCCCGAGATGGTTCTGGGAGAAAAGAACCGCCTCCTTTATCTGCCGGGCCACATACTTGTTGGGCAGGGCCAACATCTCCCGGGCGGTCATGGGCAGGCCGACAATATAGCCTTCCACCGTGTTCGAGACATGGAATCGGGAACAGACCACCGGTCCGCGCCAGGCCCGCATGAATTTCAGAACGAGCCGGGCCGCGCCTTCAGGGATCATCCTGACGCCCGTTTCTTCTCCAATCCCTGTCTTCTTTCCCAGAAAACGGCCCAGGTCTTTCCCTTCCCGGGGGTGAATCAGAAAGGCGAATTTTCTTTTCTCTGCCTTGATGGCGTGTTTATGCATGGTCATGTCTCCTTGTCGGGATTTTGAAAATGTTCAGATCCGGATGCAATCGGCGCCTTGCAGACGCAGGTGTCTCTTACCCCCCGCTCCATGGCGAGAAATGCCCGCCATGGGATGGGAAGTCGAAGGGATCCGGCGGCCGGAGCCGGTATTTGCTGGTCAGGAAATAACGGGTAGTTCAGGAAAGGATCACCCGGATAAAGGGTGAGCCTGTTATCTGGGTTCAGCCTTGCGGAGTTCCTCGTCAAGCCTGTTGTAGAGTCCTTCCAGCGCCTCGTGGAGGCGGCGGGCCTCCTCACTTTCCCCTACCTCCACCAGTGCCCGCTGGATCCGGTCGATCCTATCTTCCAGTTCCTCCAGGCCCTGCTGGACCTCCTCGGACCGTATTGCTTGGTCGATATCCTCGATCAGTGACTGGGCCTGCTGCCGGAGATCTTCTTCCAACTGGTCCCAGTCGATATCGTTCAGGACCTCGTTGAAGTCATTGACAAACCGCTCCAGATCCTGGAGCAGTTGCCGGACCTGGGGGGAGTCAATGGAGTCCCGTACCTGGTCCGCAACCTCGGACATCTTCCAGGCCAGGAAGCTGTCGGTTCCCTCCAGGATGTCACCGTCCTTGATCGATTCACCGGCCCGGCCCGTCACCTTGGCCAGGATGCATTTCTCCTTGGGAGCGTTCTGGTCCGTATCGATATAGAACATGGTGGTGCGGGGTATCCTGCCCTTGTGTTCACGCGCGAGGCGGACAGTCACATTGATGTTGCCGTTGACCAGTTCGACCGACTTCACCTCGCCGATATCGATGCCGGATAGATAGACCCGGGCCCCGGGTTGCAGTTGTTTGGAATTTTTGAAGGTCACGGCAAAAGTTTCACCCTGGGGCCACAGGAAAAATGCCGTTGTTCCGGCTGCGGCCAGGATCGCCGTGACGATGAGCGCTGTGATGAGTACATTTTTTCGTGTCATGATCTCTTCTCCATCATGGTTGTTAGGCAGGGGCGGTTGCCCGGTAGTCGCTGCTGTTTCCTGCATTAAGGTTCTGGCGCATGGAGTCGAAGTAGATCCAATGCGACGGCGCGAATTTCATTAGAAGCCGGACAAAGAGAATCCGGTCCGGCTCTTCAATGGAGACCAGGCGCATCTTTTTGTCCTGCGAAACAAGGTTGAGAAGCCTGGTCGCCTCATCTCCCTCCCTGTGCCTGAGTCCGACAAGGAAGGTCTCGGCTGCGCCCTGGTTCCGGGCAAACTCGTGAACATTAACGAGCAGGGCCGCGTTGTCGATGCCGGTCCGCAGGGTCTCCTCCAGGTCAAAGCCGGGAACCGTCTCGTCGAGATGTTCAAGCAACCCGGCAAGGTCCAGGGCCAGCACCCCATTGAACCGGTCATCGGTGATCCGCCCGAGGACCGTGTCGAGTTTTTCCAGGGCAGGTCCGACGCCAAGGTCAATGATGTCATTGAAACAATCCCGTTCCGGTTCCATGGAAACGAGGATGTTGTTTATCGCTTCCTTCTCCTGTTTCCAGAGGTGTTCAAGGTGCACCCGGGTCGGGAATTCGATAATGTTCCCGCTGTCCAGGGTTTCCACATTTTCCCAGCATGACAGGGCCTCGCCGTGCATCTTGCGCAAACCGTTCAGGCCGTCGGCAAGCCGGAGCAGGTAGCCGGAGAGTCTCTCCCGCAGGAGGTGATACCATTCGATGGCATAGAAGCAGGCGGCAAAGGCTGCGCGCTTTTTCTCCAGCCCGGCGAGGATCGATACCGCCTTATTCCGAATTTGGCCTTGCTCCGCTTCCGCCTGCTGGCGCCGGTCCCGGGCCTTCTGCCAAGTCCGCCGGGCTCCGAAGAAATACCGGCGCACCCCCACCAAGGTGTTGAGAATGGCCGCCCCTGCGGTCAATGGCGTGACGAGCCGAAACAACACCCTGAGATCCGGCTGGAAATAACCGGTCAGCAGGGCCGCTACCAGGACGATCAGGCAGTTGTGAATAATGAACCATTGCCGGAATGTCCGCCGGGCCGATTCCTCGGCTTTTCGTTCCGCTTTCGCCGTCAGTTTGCAGGTTGCGGCGGATTCGGTCAGTTGCGGCAGGACATCGGCATAGTCTTCCAGGGCCTTGTCCTCGACCCGCTCTTGGAACAGTTCGCGGCGAGTGCCCGGATCCTCCAGCCCGCGGTCGATGTCCCGCAATTCGGCCTGAAGTTCCTTTTCCCTGGTAATCAATTTCTCCAGGTCCGTCCCGGTTTCCCGGAGGCGGGCATGCAGTTCGTCCTTTTTCAGGTCGTGCCTCCGTTGGTTCGGACCGGAATCCTTGCCATGCTCCTGTTCTTTGTTCCCAGGAGCATTGGTTGCCGATTCCGAACGGCATATGGTGTCCGCGGTCTTAAGCTGGCGTTTCAGGCTTTCAACCAGGCTGGTCTTGTCAACGATTGCCTGACGGACTTTTTTCAACTCTCTTCTCTGTCCCCGGACCGCCAGCAGATCATCCCAGTATTCCGTTACCAGCGCCCAGATTTCCTCCAGGCCCGAGGCCGTGCTGACAGTGCCTCCCTTGATAAAACGTGACTCGGTGTTCAGCCAGGCGGAAAGATAGGCGATCCCGGCCGGCAGTTCCCCTTCGGCTGTGTTTACCAGCTCGCGACATTTTTTCATGATCAGGCCGCTGTCTTTTTCAAGGAGCTGTTCCTGTTGCCGGACGGTCTTTTCGTAAAGGGCCGATTCGTTAGCACGACGATAATCCCGCCAGGCCGTTTTCAGCTTATCGGCATACCGAACCACCTCCTCCTCTTCCTCCATGATTTCCCTTTCCGGAAAAACAAAGGGAACATGAATGGCACCGCCCGTATCATTGCGGGAAAATCGCTCCATGGGCAGATCCAGTCGTCTTTCATTGATCAGGCCCCGGATTTCCGAGTCGATTTTCTGGCGGTCAAAGGTCAGTTTCCGCCAAGTTTTGAGAAACCCCAAGGCTTTCGTCGTCACCTTGCTCCGTAGGGCCTGTTGCATGGATGAGCGGGCCAGGCGAAGCTCGAAGATTCCCAGCGAGTGCAGCATCTGCGCCTCTCCGCCCCGGGTCAACGTGCCGGCCGTATCCGGCAGACGGAATTCCGGATGCTGCAGAAAGGCGACGAATTCCGCCGTGGTCCGGGTCAAGGCGGAAAAGGTGTTCAGGCACGTTCCCCTGCCGGTGGAGTTCGAAACGAGCCAGCAGTGATGAAACAATCGGTTTCCGGCCGCCCCCCCTGCTCCAGGCCGAAGAAAGGCGTCCTGAGCTTCCAGCAGATGCCGCGCGGTCCGAATCCCCGCTGGTTCGTGTTCTTCCTTTTTCAGCACGAGTTGCTCCGGCACACCGGTCACGCCCTGGTAAAAGGCGTCCGGGGCGATCTGGAAGAGATGAACGGTGATGGGCAGATTTCCCTCCCGGGCAACCTGTCCCATGATTTCAGCAAAGAAAAGCACCAGGCTCGACCCGATTGGGTCGAAGGTGGTGGAGGCAAGAACCACCGTTAGACCGGCCCGGACCTTCAATCCCGCCTGACCGGCAGCCCTGACATGCGACTCCTGCCGGGCGATCTGTGACCATGCCTGGATCCAGGCCTTGACATCTTTTTTGTGTTGGCGCCCGGCGGCAAGGTTCTCCTGCCAGGCGCCCGGGGTCATTTCATTCCGCAGGCCGTCGATCAGGCAGACCTGCTTCTCGTCCCGGCCTGAAACGATTACGCCTTCATCCTGCAAAAGCGCTGTTGCCACAAAGGGCCTGGCATGTTCCGCCAGGCCCTCCCGCCAGTTTTGGACCGGCTCGATAAACGGCTTTGCCCGGGATCCGATCCCCATGATGATTGTTGTTGTCATTGTCATGGCGAGTACTCCTTTACAGGCTGGATAACTGGGTGATGAATTCGTTGATCGCGTGGATCTCCTTCTCAACGAGCTGTTTCAGGTCCGGTTCGGTAATGGCGCGGACCTGTTCCATGAGTTCGTTGTCCACGTATTCCCGCAGCCGGGCGGCCAGTTCGCTGTCCCCCATCTTCTTGCTGCGCTGGGTGATAAGCAGCTGATGCTCATGGCGGAGATCATCATCCCTGATGTATTTTTCATAGGCGGCGACCCGCCCCTGGGCCAGGGGAATCTTATAATCATCCGCCGGCCGGCCGCTTTTCCGGGAATGGGCGTAGTAATGGGCCCCGTTCCTGGTGATGATGCCAAAGACCTCGGGCACGTGGGCCAGGGCCCATACCTGGAAGTCTTCCTCGTTTTCATGGCTCGGAAAGATGTCCGGCAGGGTGTCCTCCCAGCGGCCGTCGATTTCAAAGGCAATGCGATTGAACCCCTTGTCGCGCATGGCGATGGATTGCCGCTTGGCCTGCTCGTACCTGCCTTTGCACGCGGCCAGGCTTTTCAGGGCAAAGGGCGGCACCGCATCCTCGATTCGCACGCAGACAATCCGGTTGTGATCACCGGTGCCGACAATGACCGGCTTGCCCACGCCCTTTGAGGGCAGGTACTCGAGCAGGTTGAGGCGGTTGAACACGTTGTCAACCGTTGAACCGCAGCCAATGAGAAAGATGTTTTCGGTCTTCCTGTTTTCGGAAAAGTTGCGAAACGAGGTATCCCACTTCCAAAGAGGTTGACTGAAACGATCCATGTCGGCAAGCAGCTTCTTCAGCCTTTCCCCGTCCATTTCGCTGAGCACGCTGTCAAGATCCTTGTCCTGCAGGAACTGTATCTGCGGCAGGTCCTCGCAGTACTGGCGGAACCCCTCGAACAACTCATCGCCGCTTCGCTGGGCCAGGTCGAGGAAACTGGGCGAACTGGTAAATTTATCCAAATAGGCCGATACATCGGCGGCAGCGATCACCTGATCGGAATAATCCTTGCCCACCTCGATCTCGTTCGGCTTGCGTTGCCGCCGGCGCGACACCACGGCCTGCATTTCACCGATGGCCCGGTTGGAGGCCATTTCGCAAGAGTTACGCAGGGCCTGGGCCTGGGCCTTGAGCCGGTCGGTCTTGTGCAGCAGCTCCTTATACACGGCCGCGGCCTGTTCCCGCCGGAGAATCTCGGCCTCAACCATGAGCCAGGCCCGGCCGGCAGCGGCCAGGTTCTCGTAACCCTTCTTCAGTCTGCTGCCCCGGCCGAAGATCTTGCCGGCCGCTTCCCTGACCTGTTTGCGGGCCAGGTCTACAGCCTGGGTCCGCTCATCTTTTTCCGGAACGAATTCGTTGATCTCATCGATCATCATCTCCCGGTAGGATGCGAGAAATTCCCGGCACTGCCGCAGGAACTGCTCCAGGCAGAGCAGACCGCCGGGCCGGTTCGAGATCTCATGCACATGGCTGTGCAGGTCGTCCATGGCCTTCCTTCTGACCTTCTCACCGTTGTCCCGGGCTGTTTTTTCAAGGCCATTGAGCAACCTGGCGCTGTTTCTCTGAATCGCACCCAGAAAGTTTTCCGCGGTCTGCCGGTCGTACTTTCCCGGAATGCGTTCGTGAGTGACTGCATTCGGATCGAGAATCCGGTCGATCACCTGGTCCTTGTCAGCCTCGACCAACTGCCAGGAATTGAGGCGGCTGAGAACATCGCTCTCGGTCGCCTCCTCGATTTCTTCCTGCAGGAGCACAGTATCAACCAGTTTCCTGACCAGGCCTACCGTGGCATAGCCGCTGATCTCGTCGCCGCGGTAGACCAGTTCGCTGATGCCGATCCCGGATAAGAACGGATGTTTGCCGAGCCAGGGCATGGTTGCCGCATTTTTCCAGATGCTTATGGCATTGCCGGCCAGATAGCCGGAGGCAAGAAAAAGGATTCGGCTGAGGTTGTCCTCGATATCCTCGCGCTTGTAGGCGAAGCTGTCGTTCTGCACATCAATGGACATTATCTTGTTAAAGGGCTGGAGCGAGCCCGCGCCCTTACGGTCCTCCCGGGGCAGCCGCAGGTCGTGCAGGGTGATCCCGGGGGCCTTGCGCGGATCGTTGTTGGCCATATAATCCAACTCTTTCCAGAAGGCATAGGCATTGGCATGAACCAGATCGGTGTTCGCTTCATTTTCAAAGGCCGTATAAGTAATGAAAAATCCCAGCAACTGGTGTTCCGGGCTGCCGTCAAAAAGGCCTTCGCGGATATAACGGCCGATGTCCAAGGCCATTCCCGAGCCGGTGCCGCCGCTGTCGGAGGCGACCAGAATAACCCGGACCGCCTTGGTCGGCGGAACCTCGTAAACATCAGGGTGGCTCGAGATAAGATGCGGGCTCTGCAGTTCCTCAAAAACGGTTCTGATGGTGTTGCATATTTCGTAGGCCCGAAAGTGGAAGGCAAGCCTGCCGTTGATCCGCCGCTGGCCGCACCCGTCAACAATCGGGTCCGCCAGCACGCCTTTGGGCCAGAATTCGGCAATGGAGTTGACGTTGTTCACCACGGCCATCGGATCGTTTACCTGGATCTGGACCATCTCGTGAGGTTCAAAAAACAGGTCATGTGCTCCGCTGGTAATCCGGGGCGATTCATCGGTGTCAATATGAAGAAACTTGACCGTGTTGGGAATAAATCCGTACTTTTCCAGGAACTGATTTTTGGTCTTGAGCAGGGTGCGGCCACCGGTACCGCCGATCCCGATATAGAGGGTGCGCTGCACCTTATTGACCGTCCTTTTCCGTGGTCTTGCCGCACCGAACAACTTATTAATCTTTCGATGCCCCTTGCCTTTCTTGCTTGCAGAATCCTGTGCCATTTTGTTCAGCTCCCTTGTTTGTTTGTCGGCGTTTGTCGTGTTTCCCATTTTGATCTCTCCTGTTAGGGTTCGTAGTCCGGTTCCAAGTTTGCCTCGTTGTAACTGACGCTGGAGATCCGGATTGCCAGGTCGCCGCAGGCGAGCACATCGCCGTCGTAAACCAGGAAATCATCCCCTGCGTTTTCCATCTCCATCCATGACGAGACAGTGTCATCCCGCCGAAAATGTTTGATCCGGGATTCCCTTCGGTTCAGCCTGACCCGGAGTTCATCATGGCTGTCACGGTGTTCAGGTATGAAAATCAGTTTGGCCTCTATCACCTCCAGTCTGCCGCAGCCCTGACCGATGGCGATCTTGCCTCTGCCGCGCAGATAGAGGCTGTCCACGATCCGGTTGGAATCGAAAGCTTCCGGTGTATCGGCGGCAACAACCTGGAGTTCCACGTCCTGGAAAGCGGGGCGGCGCAGCCAGTAGATCCCGCCGACCGTGGCCAGCAGCAGGATCAGGCCGGCGCCGCCCTTGACCGCAACACGCCAGAGCGGTTCCGGCGCTGCAACTACGCCCAGGTCAAAGGGAAGTTGCAGTTGATCAGTCGGTCCGGCCCCTCCCGGCCCCTGTAATCGGAAACCGGAGGCGCCGGAGGCATGGAGGATGATCTTGCCCGAATAGCGACCGGCCTGCAGGTCGGGCGGCAGAGGAATGGTAACCCGGGCATATTCCGCTGTATCCCAGTCGGACACGGTCCAGGAGCCGGTATCGAACCCGGCCCTGTCCGCCAGCAGGATGACCGGCTTGTCGAAAGTTATTCCGCTTACCTCGGCCACCAGCGAGACATTTACGGACTCGATGGCGCCGCTTACCCTGCCGATTCTCTGGATCCGGTAAAACCGGCTGATCTGTTCCGGCAGGGCGCCGGATACGAGGATCTCTTCGGAGCCGGTTGCGGGCTGGATGGGGTGCAGGGCGACTGTCGGCGGCCGGCCCAGGTGCATCCGCCAACGGATGGTCTCGGGCTGGATTATGATCCGCGCGTCCGCCGAAATCTCCATCGTGCCGGCAAGGAGAAAATCCGCATCCGGGATGGGGTTCACCAGGGTCGGAGCCAGGCGGACCTTGGCCACGTAACTGCCGCTCCCCCTGGCAATGGTGTTGGTTTCCGCATGGGGGAAAACAACGTCCATGCCAACGGGCAGTTCACTCTGTTCGCGCTCAAACACCGGCGTGAAGGTCAGGGCAATGGTTTCTGCTTCCGTGCCGGTTCCGTTGGTGATGTAATCAAAGGAGAGTTGCCGTTCCGGCATCTGTTCATTGGGAAGCCAGTAGCCGAAGTCCAGTTCCGGGATCCTGGGCCGGATGATCCGCAGGCTGGTCTCATGGCCGATGGCCGAGGTCACCATCTTCGCCTGGCGGACCTCGGCAAAGGCCTCCTTCTCCAGGGCGAGTTTCTGTTTGTCCCGCTCCGCAAGATTGTCGGGCAGGATGTGCAGGGTATAGAGCCAGGGCTTTTCAATGGAGTTGTCGGCCCAGTCCTGGAACATCTCCAAGGCAATGCGCAGGTTGTCCGGATAGTTCGGTTCCGTGTCAACCCCATCGGTCAAGGCAAAGATCGTGGTCGCAATACTCAGGCCAGGCTGGTTGGCCTGGTTCCGGAACCGGGGAATGATCTTCTGGATTGCCGAGAAGATATAGGTCTCTTTCCCCGTGGCCTCCAGGCTGGTCAGGTAGTCCTGGATCTCCGCGATGGACTCGTCCCTTTTCCCGGCAGGCAGGAGCTGAAAGGTCTTCTCATCGTGGATCCGCCGGTCGAACGGGAAGAAATGGATAGTTGCCGGTTGCGATTCCGGGATACTTTTGACCAACTGTAAGGCATCGCGCTTGATCTGTTCGAAAAGGAAAATCCTTTTTTCCGGATTGAGCGGGTCATCGATCAGCCGCGAGTCCCAGACCATCGAGCCGGAGGTGTCGATTAAAAAAACGTACCTGACAGCAACTCGATCTGCGGCATATGCCGGCCAAGAGCAACAAAACATGGCCAACCAGAGGGACATACAGATCAGCAGCCGAACCGACTGGCTGATTGCCTGCTCAAACCCCACCAACCGACCATGGGTGTATCCAGTTCCAGGCTTGTTCCTTTGGACAATTTTCATATCAGTCTCCTCGATATTCGTTGATCAATTCCGCCGCGCGGCTCCTTTGCCATGTTCGTATGCTCATCGCCCATCTGGGCAAGGCAGCGAAGACCGCAGTCGATACATCCGCGGGTCAACCACTTGAGCGACCGCTCGGGAACAGACTGCCCGCATAATCGTCGCGGTTTTTTCACCTTCAAGGCGAACAGCCTCCGGCCCACATGCCTGGAGTTCATTCAGGACCGCTTCGAACATTTCATGGGCCTGTCCGGTCTCGGCTTTTTCCAGGGTAACGATTGACCAACTCTCCAGGCGCTTGGACCACTCGATGGTAAAGCGCTTCGGATTCGTTGCGGCCAGCCAGGCCAGGTATTTCTGTCTGCTTCTGCGCCGCCGGATACCTGCCTTTCCCATGAAGTCCTCCTTCATTCAAATTGAGGTTATCTGCGCAAAATCCTTATGAGGGCGCCATCCCGTTCGATCACAACAACGCCGGCGGCCCGGTCAAGCTGTCTGATGGTCTTTTTTAAGGACCGGATCACCTTGCCGGCATCACGCTTCGACAAGGTCAATCGCGCACCACCGTCTTCTGCCCGGGCAAACTGACCAAATCTCTCGATGACATCCAGTACTCCTTTGGAAAGATCGAGTTGTTTCCGCCGGTCCCTTTTTTTTGCCTCAAAGCCTCTGCTCATAACGAACCTCCTTGGGGTGTTGTTGCAGACCCGTATGGGCCATCCGTTCAACCTCTTTGCCCACAGTCTTGCCGAAAAAAGAACTTCTGAAAAAAAACGCAATATTGCAGAAAACAGGGCCTCTGCCGTACGGGATGCCGAGAGGAAACACCCTGCCGGCAACGAAAGCCCACAGGCGGCGGCAGCATTCCACTGCTATCGTTTGGAGAATGAAAAAGGGGGGGGGAGTTTGACCGACCTGCTACGCGCCCGATAACAAGACCGGGACAACGGCAGGGGCAATATGAGTCTGAAAGGCACCCTATGCGAGAGCAGAGGAGCCCGTGCGGAGAGGCCTATTCCGGTAAATCCATCACCGTTTCGGCTTTAGGAAATAATAAGGAGAATACAGGTCGGGGGGAAAATTACAGTGGTTGCAATATTGCAATCCAGGGAGGAGAAAAAGAGGCGAGGGGTATTACCGGGGGAAGTTAACGGCGAAGCCAATAATACACAGTGGTAATCCGAGCCGCTCGGATACCTCTTCTGAGAATTATTGGTTGGATTTTGGGTATCGGCGTGGTTTGTCACAACCCAAGCCGGCTCGGATCTCTCTTCTGAGAAGCCACTCGCCGAAAGGTAGTGGTCAAATCGTCACAACCCAAGCCGG
>JAKITW010000048.1 GCA_021647905.1 Desulfobacterales bacterium
GAAGAACGAGGCCACAGCCCAGCCAATGAAAACGGTATCCGGTGCGCGCCAGCGGCTGCGATCAAACTCCTGGCGAATGAAGATCCGCAGGCAACCCACCGCGGCGATGATCCGGAGCAGATTAAAATCCAGCCCAAAAATGACCACCCGCTGGGCTGATGGCACAAAACAAACCAGGACCAGGCTGGGGATCAGGGCAAAGCGGCGGGGGAGGACGAGGGTCAGCAGGCACAACACCAACAGGCTTGCGAGGGCCAGGGGGTGCAGGTTGGTCTGGTTAACATATTCCGCTACCCCGAATGCTAATGCCTCTTCTTCGAAGCCCTGTACGGCCATGGCCATCACGAGAACCGGGCAAAGGTGGCCGATGCCTCGTGCCGCAACAGGGGAAAGCAAAGCAAGCCCGTGATGACGACTGCCAGCAGGGAACTCAAGCAAGTCACAATTACGGTGGCAGAGCTTGTGTCATATACCTGAGTGGAGAGGGCCCAACCAACGAATATCCACGCCAAGGTGAAGCATGCGGGTCGCAGGCTAAGCCCTGGCTTGATCCCGGAGGTCTTGTGCAGGCGTAGTGAGGAGGCCACGAAACCTGCGGCTTCGCCAGCGAGTCCTGCAATGGCCATCCATGCCAGGCTTCCCTCAAGGACCGCGACGAGAATCATGGCCATGAGAGATGTGCCCCGGACCAAACTCGTGATGAGCGAATTGCGCGTATCCGCCATGGCTAGCGAAGCCCGGATCGGAGGATTGCACAACATGTTCATGGCTTGGGCAGCCGCCAACCAACCAATGAAGTTTGCAGAGTCGTGGTATTCCTCGCCGTAGATCCAACCCATCAACCGGCCTCCCATCAAGAAGAAGGGGATGCAGCTGCCCGCGGCGACGACGGCGAGTCCTTGACAGCTACGGGTGTACAAGGCCTCGAGTCGAGCTGGGTCGTTGCGCGTCTGGGAGAACAGGGGCAACAGGATCGGGTTGGCGGTGGCTGCGACCAACTCCCGTGAGGCGGCCGTCGTGTTACGGGCCAGACCGAACAAGCCTAGGGCTGCAATACTGTAATGCGTATACCGCGAGCCGATGATGAACCGGTCCCCTTGGGTGACCAGGTAGATGAGTCCACCCGTCAATAGGAGCGGCCAACCGAAAGAGACGATGCGCCGAAAATGCTCGCGATTCAGGCTCCAGCGGTACTTGCGTGTGGCCACGATGTGGGTGGTGATCGTCGCGGCAATCGCACGCACGAACATCAAGAGGAGGACGGCCGAATAATCCCCCAGCCACCGCGCAACTGGCCAAGCCACAAGGGCTGTCAGCAATTGAGGAACCACCGCTACCCACAAGTCCGTCGTGTAGTTGAGTTGACGTTGCACCCGTTTCGGGTCCAGGTGTCCGACGCCCCTTAAAAGCGGCAAGATAGCAATGGTCTGGAAAGCCCATGCCGCTTCGGGTTTCTCAAACCAAAAGGCCAGGGGGCTTGCCAAGAGAAATAACACGGTCCCTGAGATCAAGCCGCGCAGGGATTCGAGCGTCTGTACGGAGGCCTGAAGTTCGGGATCGTCACCGTCATCGGCCTGAATCAACAAAGCGTCCGGGCGGACGCTGCTCATCATTTCCACTAGGGTCAGGCAAGACATCAACGCAATGCCAATGCCCACGTCCGCGGTGCTGATGTTTTGCGCCACGATCATGTGGCGTATGAGGACCAGTCCCTGGGCTGTCGCCTGCCCGATGACAAGCACGCGCGCACCCTTGAGAACTGCTGTGCGGAGACTCATCCCGTTAGCGCCACATGGTTGGTTTACCCACTAGTCTGCGGAACTGCTGGTCCCGCAAATAGCGAATGAGCTCAGTATCTTCGATCGTCTTTGTGCCAGAGAGCAGCGCACCCAGATAGCCACGCAACAGCCCCAGACTGGCGACGCCAATGGGCATGGATTTCACCTTGGCCAGGGTCTTCGCCAGGAAGAACAGGGGGTGATACCCCACCACGTAACTAGCGCGGCCGTTTTTGACCCAGTTACTCCATTGCCCCAGTCCATCCCCGGTAAAGCGTTCCTGGATCAGGTGTACATCGGGAAAACTGCGGCTGGTCCAGCCCAACATGTTGCACTTGACCTCATCGAGCGTGTCCCAACCATTGCGCTGGTACAGGCCGCCCATGGCGTCCCAACACTCGCGCCCATAGATCTTGGTGGCGCCACGCACGTGGAAGAGCGGAAGCTCCTCCAACTCCAAACCGTTTTCCCGCCGGTTGTAAATCACCCCGCCCCCCAGGCCAAGCTTGGGCTCCTGCTCGAATTTTTGAAAGCAGCGTTCGTAATAGTCGGGCTCGAGCACCATGTCCGAGTCCAGATTGGCAAGGAACTGCCAGTCCTTTGTTCGCATGCGATCGAAACCTTCGTAGAAGGCATGCACGCCGCCGCCATCCGCTCGGTAGCCGCGGTCCTTCACATGTACTGCGGTGATCCAATCATGCTGGGCCGCGTACTTGTCGAGGATCGCGCCGCTGCCGTCGGTGGATCCATCGTTCACGATCAACCACTCCTTGGGCCGAATTGTCTGGCCAAGGACACTCAATATCGTCCCTTCGACATGCTCCTCCTCGTCCCGGACGGGCGTGATCACGACGTAGTTCACATTCGCGGGGGACATGTTGGACAGCTAAGGGGCGAAGGGTTAGGCGCGTACCAGACGAGAACCCATTTGCTCTGCGAAGGGGCCCATGGCATTGCGGGTGTCCACGATCAACTCTGCGTGCTCCGCCAAGAGGGCGTAGTCGACTGCAGTGTGGGCGGTCGCCAGGAGGATTGCATCGTAGGAAGCGATGGTTTCCGGTGTGAGCTCAACACTTGTCATCTGCAGGTCATGCTTGCGAACGGGAACCGTGCGCGCGATGTGCGGATCGGAGTAGTCGACTTTGGCGCCCATGTCGGAGAGCTTTTCGATCAATGCGAAGGATGGCGACTCGCGCGTGTCATCCACATCGGCCTTATAGGCCAAACCAAGTATTAGTACGCGGGATCCGCGCACGGCCTTGCTGAGCTCGTTCAATGCCAAGGCTAAACGTCCCACCACGTAGGTGGGCATTTCCGTATTGATCTCTCCTGCCAGTTCGATGAAGCGCGTAGAGCGCCCGATTTCCTTGGCCTTCCACGTCAAGTAAAAGGGGTCGATGGGGATGCAGTGGCCGCCCAGGCCGGGTCCGGGATAAAAGGGCATGAAGCCGAAGGGCTTGGTGCTCGATGCCCGGATCACCTCCCAGATGTCGATCCCCATCCGGTGGCAGAGGATCTTCAACTCGTTGACCATGGCGATATTGACGCTGCGGAAGATGTTTTCCAGCAGCTTGCACATCTCCGCCGCCTGGCTGGTGGCAACCTCCACCACCTCTTTCAAGGCTGTCTTGTAGAGGGCTGCGGCGATTCCGGTGGAGATGTCGTCCCAGCCGCCGACCACCTTGGGAATGTCGGCGGTGGCATATTGGGGGTTGCCGGGGTCTTCCCGTTCCGGTGAATAGGCCAGGGCAAAGTCAATGCCGGCCGCAAGCCCGGTTTTTTCCAGGACCGGGCGCAGCACCTCGTCGGTGGTGCCCGGGTAGGTGGTGGATTCCAGCACCACCAGCTGGCCGGGCCGCAGGGTTGCGGCAATGGCCCCGGCCGTGGCCAGGATGTACTGGAGGTCCGGTTCCCGGTTGCGGGTCAAGGGGGTGGGCACGCAGATCAGGATCACCTCCGGTTCGGCCAGTCGGGCAAAATCATCGGTAGCGGAAAAGCTGCCGCTGGAGACAAAACCGGCCAGTTCCCCGGATCCCACATGTTTGATATAGCTCCGGCCAGCCGCGAGCATCTCGATCTTGCCCGGGTCGAGATCAAAGCCGAGTACCGGGATCTGCCTGCGGAGGAAGGTAAGACTGAGCGGCAACCCGACATAGCCCAGGCCGATGATACCTACCAGGATGTTGCGATCATTGATCTTTTTTTTCAACTCCTGCAGGGCGGGATTCATCATTGTCGTCCTTGGGTTGAGCGTTTGAACTGTTTGAGCGTTTGAAGTGTTTGAGCGTTTGAACCGCTTGAACCGTTTGAACAGCTTGAACTGTTTGAACTGTTAGTCATTCCACGGTAACGCTCTTTGCCAGGTTCCGGGGCTGGTCCACGTCGCAGCCCCTTAGGGTGGCGATCTCGTAGGCCAGGAGCTGGGCCGGAATCGCATAGAGGATCGGGTTCAGCTCTTCTTCTGTTGCGGGCATGAAAATAACATCTTCGCTTATTTCCGCAAGCCGGGTGTCCTGCTCGGTGCCGATCACCAGCAGCCGTCCCTGCCGGGCCCGGATCTCCTCGATATTGGAAATGGTCTTGGCGTAGACCGCGTCTCTGGGGGCCAGGGCCAGCACCGGCATGTCCTTGTCAATCAGGGCGATGGGCCCATGCTTGAGTTCGCCGGCCGCATAGCCCTCGGCATGGATGTAGGAGATCTCCTTGAGCTTCAGGGCGCCCTCCATGGCAATGGGAAAGTTGAGGCCGCGGCCGATAAAAAGGAAGTCCTGGCAGTCATAATACTTCTCGGCCAGCTGTTTGATCTCATCCTGCAGCCGGGGGATCTCCCTGGCAAGCAGGTTCGGCAGGCCGATCAGACCCGCCACCAGCCGTTTTCGGTCCCCGGGGCTGATGGTGTTGCGGATTCCGCCCAGCAGGAGCACCAGCAGGAACAGGGCCGCAAGCTGACTGGTAAAGGCCTTGGTGGAGGCCACCCCGATTTCCGGCCCGGCATGGGTATAGATGGTGCCGTCCGATTCCCTGGTCATGGTGCTGCCCACCACATTGCAGATGGAGATAACCTTGGAGCCCAGGCTGGCGGCCAGCCGGATCCCGGCCAGGGTATCGGCGGTTTCCCCGGACTGGGAGATGGCCACGGTCAGCACCCGCTCATTCAGCAGCAGGTGCCGGTAGCGGAACTCCGAGGCGATGTCCACCTCCACCGGGATGCCGGCCCAGCGCTCCAGCCAGTACTTGGCCACCAGGGCCGCGTGCCAGGAGGTGCCGCAGGCCACCAGGGCGATCCGTTCGATCCGGGCAATCTCGGCGTTGCTGAGATTGATCTCCGGCAGGGTCACCGCGCCGGTTTCCGCGTTGATCCGGCCGCGGATGGTGTTGCGGATCGCCAGGGGTTGTTCGTAGATCTCCTTGAGCATGAAGTGTTTGAAGCCGGTCTTCTCGGCCATGCCCGGATCCCAGTCAATGGTCTGGATCTGCTTGTCGACCTTCCGGCCGGTGTCCAGGTTGCGGATCTCCCGGCCGTCTCTGGTGAGGATCGCCATCTCCCGGTCATCCAGGTAGATCACCCGGCGGGTATAGGGGAGCAGGGCCGGGATGTCCGAGGCCAGCAGCGAGCCGGATCCCTGATATATTTCATCGTCCTGGATGCCGAGCACCAGGGGGCTCTGGTTGCGGACCGCAACCAGGATGTCCGGCTGGCCGGTCCACAGCACCCCGACGGCATAGGAGCCTTCCACCTTTTTCAGGGCCGCGGCCATTGCCGTGGGCAGATCATCGTCCAGGCTCTCCTCGATCAGGTGGGCCAGCACCTCGGTATCGGTCTCTGATTGAAAGACATGCCCCTTCTGCCGCAGTTCGTCGCGCAGGGACTGATAGTTCTCGATGATCCCGTTATGGACCACCACCAACTCGCCGCTGCAGTCGCTGTGCGGGTGGGCGTTGCTGGTGGAGGGCGGGCCGTGGGTGGCCCAGCGGGTATGGCCCAGGCCGATGTGGCTGTCAACGCCGATGCAGTCCTCGACAATGGCCTGGAGGTTGGCCAGCTTGCCGTGGGAGCGGTGCTTGGCCAGCCGGTTGCTCTTCAGGTAGACGATTCCGGCCGAGTCGTAGCCGCGATACTCCAGCCGCTTGAGCCCGTCGAGGAGAATGGGGACCACCCGGCGCGAGCCGATATAGCCGACAATACCGCACATGTTGTTTCCCTCTTACGAAAGGGTTGTTGGTTTTTTTCGCCCGGACCGGCTGATGACGGTTGGCAACTGAGCGTTCCGTCGGGGTGTTGCTGCAAAGCTGTATATTCTACGCCCTGTTTGTTTTTATGGCGAGTTTTTTTCTTTTCAGCGGTGGAAAAAGTTAGTAACTATGTCACGGTTCAAAACAGTGAAATCTTACAGTTCGGAGGATTAACCGGATTGGTTGCACACCGGTGAACTGTTACGATTGATTTGATTTTCTCTCCAGCAGTAATTAAGGATACCTTTATGGACGATAAACAGCGGTTAAAAGAACTGCTCCTGGCAAAATCATATTATCAAGGAGAGGTGACCCTCTCATCCGGCCGCAAGTCGGATTTTTATATTGACGGCAAGCAGACCACCCTTGACGCCGAAGGGGCCTATCTCTGCGGCAAACTGCTTTACGGCCTGGTCCGGGACAATCCGGAACCCATTGCCGCGGTGGGCGGAATGACCCTGGGCGCCGATCCCCTGGTCACCGCGGTATCGTTGATCAGTTTTCTTGAAAAAGCGCCTATCCCGGCGTTCATTATCAGGAAAGAAGCCAAGGACCACGGCACTGAGAATTTCATCGAGGGCCGCAGCAATGTGCCGGACAACGCCACCGTGGCCCTGGTCGAGGATGTGGTCACCAGCGGCTCCACCCTGTTGACAGTGATCGAGCGGGTCACCGCCCTGGGGTTCAAGGTCGGGTTGGTGGCCACGGTGGTGGACCGGCAGGAGGGCGGGGCCGAGGCCCTGGCCGCCCGGGGATATAAGCTGCTGCCGGTATTTACCCGGCAGGAATTGTTGGGCCGGCACCAGCCATGATGCAGTGTAAGAAATGCCGGGGTGTGCTTGAGGTGCAGCGAATGTGCTCCCGGGTGCGAATGCGGTGCCGAAACTGCGGGCAGGAGTACCAGATCCACGAGGTGGCTGATCAACTGGATTCTGAAACCGAGGCCATTCTGGAGCGCTGGACCGCTATTGTCTACGATTGAATCATTGCCGGAGAGATGGCGGGAAAAGGGGACATGGACGTAATCACGGCGGATGATGCCGTGTCAAGATGAGATCAGGTCCGGAATTCCGGACCTGATAGGGTTTAAGAAAAGAGACTGGGTGCGCGTTTAGAATTTTTCCGTAAAGGAGGGATCGGAGATGCCCGGTGATCGCTTTCGTCGCAAGGTGGAATCTCTTCTGGCCGCTGCTGACATCCGGATCAACGGCGACCGTCCATGGGACCTCGCGGTCCATAACGAAAAGCTGTTTCCCGCTATTCTGACCTCTGCCTCGCTGGGCTTTGGCAATGGGTATGCCGACGGGTGGTGGGACTGTGAACGGCTCGATGAGGCCGTGACCAGAAGTCTCCGGGCCGGTCTTGACCGCCGGATGGGCAACCTCGGTGAGATTCTGCTCATCCTCAAGGCCAGATTCTGCAACCTGCAGAAATGGGGCCGGGCCTTCCAGGTCGGCCGCTATCATTATGATCTCAGCAACCGGCTCTATCGGGCCATGCTCGATAAGCGGATGATCTACAGCTGCGGCTACTGGCAACGGGCAACAACCCTGGACGAGGCCCAGGAGGCCAAGCTGGACCTGGTCTGTCGCAAGCTCGATCTCCGTCCCGGGATGCGGGTCCTGGACATCGGCTGCGGCTGGGGCGGGGCCGCGAAGTTCGCGGTGGAGCGCCACGGCGTCGAGGTGGTGGGGATCACCGTGTCCCGCGAGCAGGAACGGCTGGCCCGCAAGCTGTGCCAGGGGCTGCCGGTGGAGATCAGACTCATGGATTACCGTGATCTGAGCGGCAGATTTGACCGGATTTTTTCCCTCGGCATGTTCGAGCATGTCGGCTATAAGAATTATCGTACCTTTATGCGGACCGTCAGACGATGCCTGAAAAGGGATGGGCTCTTTCTGCTCCATACCATTGGCGGCAATGTGTCGGAGACCCATATCGATCCCTGGATAGACCGGTGTATTTTCCCCAACGCGATGATCCCGTCGGCCAGACAGATATGCCAGGCCCTTGAGGGCCTGTTCGTGATTGAGGACTGGCATAGTTTCGGTGCTGACTATGATAAAACCCTGGTGCAATGGTTTCGCAACTTTGACGGAAACTGGGAGACATTGCGGAAAGACTATGACGATCATTTTTACCGGACGTGGAAATACTATCTCCTCTCCTGCGCCGGCTCCTTCCGGGCCCGCAGGAATCAACTCTGGCAGATAGTGCTCTCGCCGGAGGGGATTCCCGGCGGGTACCATTCAGTGCGCTGAGTTTCAGAAGACAGAGGACAGAAGACAGAGGACAGAAGAATTAGTGCTGAGCAATGAGCAATGAGTTGAAATCAGAAGACGAAAAAAACCGTGGGCGGTGAAAAAAATATGGGGCAGTGATCGCGTGCTGGAATATTATATTCCCTGCACCCTGCACCTCTTTCTTGAATATAAAGGTAGAAAAAATGCGGAAACCGGAAATTGACCTGGGGGTGTGTACGGAATGCGATGGGTGTATCGCCTCGTGTCCCGCGGTGTTTCAGCGCAACGAGGCAGTCGGTTATATCGAGGTGATTGAACTGGATCACTATCCGGTCGATGAAGTGAACGACGCGATCAGGGACTGTCCGGTGGACTGTATCGCCTGGGTTGAGGAGTAGCCCGGATATCTTTCACCGGCGCCACGCCCTGGCTTCCGGCCCGGGCTCGATCAACCCCTGGATTCTGTCGAGTAATGGGCCCAGGGTCCGGGCATCCAGGGCGGAAAGCGGTACCGCGTCCAGTTCCCGGGCCAGGGACTCTGCCATCTCCGGAGCTATCAGGTCGATCTTGTTCAATACCCGCAGGCATGGCAGGGTATCAAGCTTCAGCTCGCGCAGCAGCTCTTCCACCACCCCGGCCTGGTCCCGGAACCGGGGATTGCCGGCATCAATGACATGGATCAGCAGGTCTGCCTCATGCAGTTCCTCCAGGGTGGCCTTGAATGCCTGGAGCAGTTCACCGGGCAGGTGACGGATAAATCCCACCGTGTCGGTGATAATCACCTCCCGGTCCCTGGGAAAGCGGAGCCTGCGGCTGGTGGGGTCCAGGGTGGCGAACAGTTTGTCCTCGGCCGTGATTCTGCTGTGGGTCAGGGTGTTGAGCAGGGTTGACTTGCCGGCATTGGTATAGCCCACCAGGGAGAGTACCGGCACCTCCTTCTTGCGCCGCCGGCTCCGTCGTTGATGCCGTTCCCTGGCAATCTCTTTTAATTTTTTACCCAGCATGGTGATCCGGTCGTTGATCCGCCGCCGGTCGATCTCCAGCTTGGTCTCGCCCGGGCCGCGGCCGCCGATTCCGCCGGTTAAGCGGGACAGGGCGTCATCGCGCCGGCCGAGCCGGGGCAGCATGTACTTGAGCTGGGCCATCTCCACCTGGAGCTTGCCCTCCCGGCTCCGGGCCCGCCGGGCGAATATATCGAGAATAAGCTGGGTGCGGTCAATGACCCGCAGTTCGGTGTGATCGGTGATCGAGCGGATCTGGGACGGGTTAAGCTCATTGTCGAATATGAGCAGATTGGCGTTCAATCCGAGGGCGCTGAGCATGATCTCGCCCAGCTTGCCCCGGCCGAGGATCCATCTGGGATTGATCCGGCGGCGGCGCTGGATCATGGTATCCAGGACGATTACCTCGTTGGACCGGGCCAGTTCGACCAATTCGTCCAGCGATTCCCCGGCCTCCTTTCTGGTCCGGGCCTGGGCCGGGGTGGTGACGCTGACCAGGATCGCCCGGTCCCGGCCTTTATCCACTGCCCGGGTCGGTTGCTGCCGGGCAAACTCCTCTTCCAGGGCAATGACGGTCTCAAGAAAGGTGGCCGGCTGTTGGCTCGGCACCACCGGCGCCAACAGGGTCCAGGGCGAGGTGGAATCAGTGGCGGGCAGCAGGTGCGCGGCATAGAGTTTCTCCGGCAGGCCGTTGGCCTTGACCTTGAGCATGGCCATGCAGTCGAGACGGAGAAAGAGCAGGTCAAGGAGATCGTCCTCGCTCAGTTTTTCGTTGTCCAGGTGGGTGTGGATGCAGCGCAACCCCTTGAGCCGGCCGCTGGTCGAGCGGATGCTGGATAATGGTGGAATCACGATCCGGCCCCGGTCGCCGACAATCACCAGTTCCACCCGGCCGGCCCGGTCGACCAGCAGGCCAACCTGCCGGTTGACGGCAAAGGATATCTCGCTTATCGAACGGGCCATTTCCGGGCTGATAATCAATTCCGGCGGCACCCGTTTCCTGCCCAGCCGTTCCAGTCCTTTAAGCTGCGCCGTTTTCAGACCGCTGGTATTGCCGACTATCTTGCTGATTGGAAAACCCCTTAACGCAGTACCCTTTTATCCCCCACCCGCAAGGTCACCTTGATCTTGTCAAAGTACTCCATCAGCGGGATGGAGAATTTACGGGTGGTGGTGGTGAGATTCTTGAAGCCCGGGGCGTCGATCTCCTGGTGCTCCTCCAGGTGGGCGACGAGTTTTTTTTCCAACTCAACCAGGGCGGCCCGGGGGAAGTAGAGATTTTCCGTGACCCGGACCAGTTCCTGGTCCTGGACCAGCAGATCGAGGATCTGCTTGAGCCGGTCCGGCCCGGTGTCAGTGAACCTGGCCTGGAGATCCTTGATAGTGGGCGGCCCCAGGCCGCTGTCTCGAAACAGGGCCGAGATGTCCCGGCGCAGGGAGTGGTCATCCTCCTGCAGGGCCACGACATGGCCCGACAGCCGGATCAGGGCCTGGTCCTGCTCGATCTCCTTGCGGTTGGTCAGGTCCTTGAGCATGAACTGGAACAGCCGCTGGTCCAGGCCGTGGTAGAGACGGGAGCGGAGTTCCTCCTTGGACAGCCCGGCCTTGAGCGGGTTGGCCCGGTGGTAATCGGCCAGGATTTCCCTGGCCTTGTCCGCCAGTTGTTCATAGACCCCGGCCTCGATCAGCCGCTGCTTGTCCGAATCAACCACCAGGACCTTGCGGGCCGACAGCGGCCCGTTGAGCAGTTTTTTCAAGCGATTGCCGAATATCCCGGTCTTGACCCCCAGCCGGTTGTAATCCAGGCCGTGGTAACCGCTTTCCCTTAAGAAGAACAGGGCCATCTCCTCGGGCGTGCCCTGGTGATACAGCTTGAAGATGTCGGCGCTGTCCTGGCGGAAACGGCGTCTTTTGCGGGGCGAGCCGTTTAAAATTCCGCCGCCGCCGATGGTGGTCACCGGCGAGTAGCTCCGCACCACATAGCGGTCGCCGGGCCAGGCAGTGGCCGGTTTCTCCAGGCGGATCTGGACATTGGCCAAGGAACCCGGGACCAGTTCCTCGTCTTCAAGGAGGACCAGCCGGCCGAGGATCTCGGCGGTGCCGAGATGGATCCGGACCCTGGCCCGGTTTTTGAGATTTTTCTTGGCAGACCCCAGGTAGATGAAATCAGCGTCCAGGAGAAAGGTGGGCTGCAGACAACCCGGGCTGGCGATCACATCGCCCCGTTCAAGCAACCCCTTGTCCACCCCGTGGAGATTCAATGCGGTCCGGTGGCCGGCCTCCACCTCCTGCACTTCGCTGGCATGGACCTGGATTCCCCGGATCTTGGCAGTGATTTTCTTGGGAAAGATGGTGACCTCCTCGCCGGTCTTGATCCGGCCGGAGATCGAGGTGCCGGTCACCACCGCGCCAAAGCCCTTGATGGTGAATACCCGGTCGATGGGCATCCGGAACGGGCCGTGGGCCTGGTGAAACTCCTTTTCCCGGACCATTTCGTCGAGCAGGGTCCGCACCGCGTCGATCCCCTCGCCGGTGGTGGAGGAGACCGTTACCAGCGGCGCATCGGCCAGGAAACTGTCGGCAAAGTACTCCCGCACCTCCTCTTCCACCAGCTCCAGCCAGTCCGGTTCCACCATGTCCTTCTTGGTGATGATGATCAACCCCTGCTTGATGCCCAGCAGTTGGCAGATCTCGAAATGCTCCCTGGTCTGGGGCATGATCCCTTCGTCAGCGGCAATGATAAAGGCCACCAGGTCCATGCCGGCGGCGCCGGCCACCATGTTGCGGACGAACCGTTCGTGGCCCGGCACATCGATGATGCCCAGCCGATGGCCGCAGGCCAGGTCCAGGTGGGCAAAACCGAGTTCAATGGTGATCCCCCGTTCCTTTTCCTCCTTGAGCCGGTCGGTGTCGATACCGGTCAGGGCCTTGATCAGGCTGGTCTTGCCATGGTCGACATGGCCGGCGGTGCCGAGGACGATCTCCCGCATCGGTTACCAGCCCCCGTTGAGAAAGGGGTTGCCGGTTCTTTCGGCGCCGATGGTGGACTGCTCGCCGCCATAGCCGTGCCCCGGCCAGACCACCGTGTCGTCGGGCAGGGTGAGAAGCTGTTCCCGGATCGAGTTCAGGAGCTGGTCGGTGTTGCCGCCGGGAAAATCGGTCCGGCCGACCCCGCCGGCGAACAGGGTGTCGCCGGAAAAGAGGTTGGGCGCGGAGTAGAGGCAGATGCCGCCCGGGGTATGGCCCGGGGTGAGCAGCACCTTGAGCGAGACCGTGCCCGCGTCAATGGTGTCGCCGTGGACCACTGTCCGGTCCGGGGGCGGTGATTCGGGCAGGCCGAGCATGGAAAAATACTGCTTGATCTCGGGCCGGGCGATAAAGGCGGCCTCGTCCACATGCATGACGATCTCGGCACCGGTGGCCGCCTTGAGCCGGGCGTTGCCGCAGACATGGTCGGGATGGCCATGGGTGTTGACGATATACCTGATGGTGAGTTTTTCTTTATTACAGGCGGCCAGGATACGTTCCTCGTCACCGCCCGGATCGATGATCAAACCCTCCCCGGTCCGGTCGCAGCCCACCAGGTAGCAGCAGACACCCATGTTTCCGACGATCAGTTGTTTTATCAGCATTGATGACCCTGTTTTTTATTGAAGAACGGTTTAACTGCCCATTGCCTGCTGCCCATTGCCCACTGTCTTTCCAACCGGCAATGCCTTGGCCACGTTGGCCACCACCTCGGCAAAGGCGCGGGTGGCAACGGTGTCCGCCCGGGACGAGAGATAGGGCTTGCCGGCATCACCGCCCGTCACCACCCTGGGGTCCATGGGCACCTTGCCCAGGAATGGCAGACTGAACTCCAGGGCGGTTTTCCGGCCGCCGCCGCTCTTGAAGATGTCAACGCCCTGGTGACAATGCGGACAGACAAAGCCGCTCATGTTCTCAACCAGTCCGATCACCTTCATCTTCAACTGCCGGCAGAAGTTGATCGATTTCCGGACATCGGCCAGGGCCACCTCCTGGGGGGTGGTGACGATCAGGGCGTTGACGTCCTTGATGTTCTGGGCAATCGACAGGGGTTCGTCGCCAGTGCCGGGCGGGGCGTCGATCACCAGAAAGTCCAGTTCGCCCCAGTCCATATCGGCAATGAACTGGCGGATGGCATGGAGCTTCAGGGGACCGCGCCAGATAATGGCCTCGTCCCGGTCCTCCATCATGTATTCCAGGGAGATGACCTTGAGCTTGTCGTTGTAGCGCATCGGCGGGACCAGGCCCTTTTCGGTCTTTTCGACAAACTGCATCTTGCCGGTCAGCCCGAGCATCCGGCAGATGTCCGGACCGTGCAGGTCCACGTCCATCAGCCCCACCTTGTGTCCTTTATCGGCAAGGCCCATGGCCAGGTTGACGGCCACCGTGCTTTTGCCCACCCCGCCCTTGCCGCTCATCACCAGGATCTTGTATCTGATCCGGTTGAGGGCGCCCTGGATGGCCAGGTCCTGGATGGCAACGGATGCCTTGGCCGCGCCGCAGGTTGCGCCCTTGGTGCTCTCCTTGCCGGGGCAGGTCTTGGTTTTGCATGAGCTTGACATTATATCTCCTTAAATTCTTGCTGCATTTGTAAAAACTAAAATATTTACCGCTGAGTACGCAGAGACCGCGGAGAAACTTTTATTGTTTTAAATAATTAACTCTGTGACCTCTGCGCTCTCTGCGGTG
Organism: Desulfobacterales bacterium; assembly: GCA_021647905.1. Classification (NCBI taxonomy): domain Bacteria; kingdom Pseudomonadati; phylum Thermodesulfobacteriota; class Desulfobacteria; order Desulfobacterales; species Desulfobacterales bacterium. Next base: position 13,972 of record JAKITW010000048.1, read on the forward strand.
AAACCAGATTTTTCAGAGTCTCACATGGTTCCCTTACCTGCGGGACCTTCATTTATCCAACTTAAAAATTAAATTCCCGGCTTGCGGCCTTGCAACCGAGGCCCGCTGGAAACAACGATGGGGGCGGGATCCGGACCGTTTTGAACGTGACATTCTATATACCGTAATGCAGGATCTTTTAAAAGCCAAATCCGGAAGCAGGGTCAAGGGGGAGACCTCCCTGTTTTCCCCTTGATTTTTCGGACCAGGGCCGGGTACTTTCATATAAAACCACTCACCGGGTGGCGCGACCACCTGTCGAGTATACTCCTTGCCTTGTGAGAGCTTTCATATGGGTGAGATCGTAATCATTTTCAGGGGTGGCCGGCCGGGGTGTTGCCGCTGCCCCCTGGCCCTTAAAAAATAACAGGAGAAATTTGATGCAGGTTCTGGTGCTCTATTACAGTAAGGGCGGCAATACCAAAAAACTGGCCCAGGGGGTGGCTGACGGGGTTGCCGCAACCGGGGTGCGGGCGGTACTGCGCAGCACCCGGGAGGTCACTGCCCGGGAGTTTGAGGAATCCGCCGGGGTCATTGCCGGCTCGCCGGTCTACTTCGGGGTGATGGCCGCGGATCTCAAGCGGGTGTTCGACGAGTTCGTCGGCCTGCGCCGCAAGATGGAGAACCGGGTCGGGGCCGCCTTTGCCACCGGCAACCACCATACCGGCGGCAAGGAGACCACCATGTTGTCGATCATCCAGTGCATGCTGATCTACGGGATGATCATTGTCGGCGATCCCATGGACGCCTCGGGCCATTACGGGGTGGCCTGCCAGCAGGCGCCGGACGAATCGGCCCTGGCCGATGCCGGCAAGCTGGGGGCCCGGGTGGCAAACCTCTGCCAACAGCTGGCCAAAGGTAAGTGATCACGGGCAGCACACGGAGTCTGCGCGTACCTCTCCCCGCGATCGCTCCTGCCCCGTGATGATTTGCGGCCAAAGAGTAAGCCAGGCCCGGACGCAGGATCACTTGATCACGTTTTCGAGGGATGAACAATGAATGAGATCGACAAACGGTTACTTGACCGGTTCAAGACGATGGAACAGCGGATGGGGCGGATGTTCCGCAACATGGCCGTGCCGCGGATGACCGCTTCGGTGCATACCGGTTGCTGGGAACCGGCTGCCGACGTATATGAGACCGAGGAGGCGATATATGTATATGTGGATACCGCGGGCATTGATCCGGAACAGCTGACCGTGACCGCCGAACGGAAGGGGGTCACGGTCACCGGCATTCGCAAGATTCCGGAGCAGGCCAGGATCCGCAGTATCCATCAGCTGGAGATCGACCATGGCAGCTTCCGTCGCTCCCTTACCTTCAATGTGCCGGTTGATGTCTCGGCTGTCACCTCTGTGTGCAGAAACGGGTTGCTGGAGATCAGGATGCCCAAGGAAAGAGCCGCCCCCAAGGTAAGCGTCAAGGTGGGTTCATAAAACGTAAGATCATCCGAAGAGAGAGTCATGACTGAGACCAATCCCGACACCAAGGGGTCCGGGGTCAACCCGGCGACCCTGCCGATCCCCGATGAACTGCCGGTCCTGCCGATCAGTGATTTTGTGTTTTTTCCCGGCATGGGCTTCCCGCTCCAGTTTGCCAATTCTTCCTCCAAACAGTTGATCGACGACGCCCTGCTCAACGGCCGGATGGTGGCCATTGTCGCCCGCCGCAAACCAAAGGAGGGCGAGCCCGAGTCCGCCGAGGTGATCGATGAACTCTTTTCCGTGGGGGTGGCCGCCTATATCCACAAGATGATCAAGGCACCGGAAGGGTTCTACGTGGTGCTGATGAGTGCCTTTAAAAAGATCCGGATCCGGGAGTATACCCAGCATAAGCCCTATCTCAAGGCGCGGATCGAGGTGGTGGAGATGAAGGCGGAGCAGGACCGGGAGACCGAGGCCCTGCTGCTCAACCTCCGCAACCAGTTCAAAAAGCTGGCCGAGCTGTCGCAGCTGCCGGTCGAGCTGCCGATGACCATCATGTCGATGTCCGACCCTTTTTTCGTGGGGTTCCTGGTGGTCTCCCAGTTGAATCTGCCCCTGGAAGAAGAACAGAAGATCCTGGAGCTTGATGATCTCAAGGCCCTGCTCAGAATCGCCACCAGCGAGATCAATAAAAAGATGGAAACAGTGGAGATGAGCCGGGATATCCAGAAGGCGATCAAGGAGGACATGGATGATAAACAGCGGGAGTTCTTCCTCCGCCAGCAGCTCAAGGCGATCCGCAAGGAACTGGGCGAAGACAACGGTAAAAACGTTGAACTGGAGGAGTTGCGCAAACGGCTGGACGAGAGCACCATGGGCGAGGAACCCCGCAAGGCGGCGGAAAAGGAACTGGAACGGCTGGCGCGGATCAATCCCTCCTCGCCGGAGCATACCGTGTCCCGCACCTATCTGGAATGGATTCTCGACCTGCCCTGGGAGGTATCAACCGTTGATTCCCTGGATATTGATAAGGCCCGGAAGAACCTGGACCAGGACCATTACGGGCTGGAGAAGATAAAGAAAAGAATCCTCGAATTTCTGGCGGTGCGCAAGCTCAAGCAGGACATGCACGGCCCGATTCTATGTTTCGTCGGCCCGCCCGGGGTGGGCAAGACCTCGCTGGGCCAGTCCATCGCCCGGACCATGGGCAGGAAATTCGTGCGTATCTCCCTGGGCGGGGTCCGGGACGAGGCCGAGATCCGGGGCCACCGGCGCACCTATATCGGCGCCCTGCCGGGCCGGATCATCCAGAGCCTGCGCAAGGCCGGCTCCAACAATCCGCTGTTCATGCTCGATGAGATCGACAAGCTGGGCACGGATTTCCGCGGCGACCCCTCGTCGGCCCTGCTGGAGGTGCTGGACCCGGAGCAGAATTTTTCTTTTGCCGACCATTACCTGGAGATCGCCTTTGATCTGTCCAGGGTGATGTTCATCACCACCGCCAACCTGCTCGACAATATTCCCGGCCCGCTGCGCGACCGGATGGAGGTCATCGAACTGCCCGGCTACACCGATGAAGAGAAATTGATGATCGCCAAGCGTCACCTGGTGGGCAAGCAGCTTGAGGCCCATGCCCTCACCGGCGAGGACCTGCAGTTGACCGACGCGGCGATCCTGGGGATCATCCACTCCTATACCCGGGAGGCCGGGGTCCGCAACCTGGAACGGCGGCTGGCCGAGATCTGCCGGGGGGTAGCGAAAAATATCGTTACCGGCGCCACCGGCCTGACCGTTGTGGATGCGGATGACCTGGAGCAGTTCCTCGGCCCGGTCCGGTTCTTCTCCGAGATGACCACCCGTTCCTGGGGGCCGGGCCTGGCCACCGGCCTGGCCTGGACCCCGGTGGGCGGCCAGTTGCTCTTTATCGAGTCGGCCCGGATGCCCGGCCGCGGCAAGTTGACCCTGACCGGCAAACTGGGCGAGGTGATGAAGGAGTCGGCCACCGCGGCCCTGACCTTTATCCGCTCCCATGCCGCCGAGATGAAGATCGAGGATGAACTGTTTGCCAAAAGCGATATCCATATCCATGTGCCCGAGGGCGCGATCCCCAAGGACGGGCCCTCGGCCGGGGTGGCGATGGTGGTCTCCCTGGTCTCGCTGTTGACCGGCAGGGCGGCCCGCAAGGATATCGCGATGACCGGCGAGATTACCCTGCGCGGCGACGTGCTGCCGGTGGGCGGGATCAAGGAAAAGGTGCTGGCCGCGGTGCGGGCCGGGCTCCGGGTGATTATCCTGCCGGCCTTGAATGAAAAGGACGTGGGCGAGATCCCGGACAATGTCAAGGAAGGGGTAGTCTTCCACTATGTCCAGGGGATCCGCGAGGCCCTGGGTTTTGCCCTGAACGGGCCGGAATCTCCGGGCTAGGCCGGGACGATTCGCCCGGCCCGGCGGCGGCGGCCGGTCCCGGGTTCCCCCTGCCCGTCGGCAACCGCCTTCTCCTGGATGATGTTCCCTCCTGCCGCCTGATCTTGACCCAGGTCAATGTCCGGAAGATCCCGGTACGGTACGGTATGGAATCGTTCTCTTTATCTGCCGTCCGTCTGGTAATCCTCGTTTCCGCCCGGACGGCCTTTATCAACCCATGACAATTTTGAGGAGATTATGAGCGTAAACAAGACCGCTGCCAGCAAGACATACAATGTCCTGCCCGGCACGAAGATGGGTATTCTGACAACGGATTACCTGGAAACAATAGCCAGGGTCGCCAGAAAATATGATATTCCCTTTCTGAAGATAACCTCGGCCCAGCGGCTGGCCATTGTGGGCCATGCCCCTGAAGCGGTGGAGCGGATCTGGCATGATCTGGGGCAGGCCACCGGGCCGCGGAAGCCGGTCGGGGTCCATTATATCCAGGCCTGCCCGGGCAGCCGCTGGTGCAGATATGGGCGGCAGGATTCCCTGGCCCTGGGAGAAAAGCTGGAAAAACAGTTTGTTGGCCTGTCCCTGCCGGGAAAAACAAAGGTGGGTGTGTCCGGCTGTCCCCTGAACTGCTGTGAAGGTTATGTCCGCGATCTGGGTATTTTCGGTAAGAAAAGCGGCTGGACCCTGGTCTTTGGCGGCAACGGCGGCGGGGTCCCGCGTATCGGCGACATCATTGCCCAGGGCTTGAGCGATGCGCAGGTTCTTGATCTTGCCGGCAGGTGCCTTGATTTTTACAGGGAGCACGCCCGGAAGCGGGAGCGAACCGCCCGTTTTATGGAAAGGACCTCGCTGGAAAAATTTAAAGAGGCAGTCTCCTGATAGGTAAAGGGACAAGTCCATTCATCTTGTTACAAGGCCTGGATGCTCAACTATCTGCCGCCTATATAAAAACCTATTCCTCCGGCCCTGTTCTGCCGATATAAGATAAGACCGTGCAGGTCATAACGATGTCTTTCTACCCGCCAATCAGGAAGCAGACAGAGGAAGCAGGTGGAACAGGATTATAATTATTTTCAGAACATATACGACTTAAAGCCGATCTTCCCGGGCAAGGCCGCGGCCATTGAACATGACCGGCTACCTCAACCTGTCCAGCGAAAAAAGGAACTAAAGCCAGCGCTGTTTTGCCCATAAAGCAACAAAGCCCTGCCGCTGTCGGCAGGGCTTTGCCTTTCAAGTAAGCGGGGAAGGGGGACAGCCATGGAATAATAATATTCTTTTGGCGGAGAGACTATATTTCTCTTTGTTTGCTATTTTCTCTCCACGTTTTACAGCGATACTGATAACCGGTTGGGCTAGATTGAGTTTCTTGGCCAGGGTTGTTGCTGCCAGACCCAACCCGCGGACAAGCTCCAGAAGGCAGATGTCTTCCTCTGCCTCTTCCATTAGACACGCCAATGTTTTTCTTCTCTTGAATAGGCATTACCTATTTTTCTTGTTGGATTGTTTGATTTAAGTTTTGCACAAAAATCAAGTTCGCGGATTTGGCGTCCGGATCCGGTCCGGATTGAGCAAAACCTCTGGACAGCAGCGTTGAATCGAAGATTTCGGGGTGAATATTTTCTTGGAGGTTTAAAAAATGAGCACACCTTATGATGCGATGTGGGAAAAGTTGAATCTCGATCTGGAGGCCCATGCCGGCCTGCTGGAAGTGTTGGGCAAATTTTACGGCGATATCTATCTCAGCCAGGACGGCCGGCTTAAGGGGATGGAATATCTTGATTTCGTGCTTTCCGAAATCCACGGCCTGCGGATACAGGAACTTCAAGAGGCCAAGAAGCAAGGCAAAAAGGTGATCGGCGCCTTTTGCGTTTTTGTACCCGAGGAATTGGTGTTGGCCGCCGACGCCGTGTGTATCGGACTGTGCGCTGGCGCGGAAATCGGCACCGAGGCGGCGGAAAAAATCCTGCCCCGCAATACCTGTGCGCTGATCAAATCCTTTGTCGGGTTCAAGCTGGCCGGGCTCTGCCCCTTTATCGAGTCGTGCGATATGGTCGTGGGCGAGACCACCTGCGACGGCAAAAAGAAGGCATATGAGGTTTTTTCCGAATATGCCCCTCTCTATGTCATGGAAATTCCGCAGATGAAAAACGCATCCGACAGGGTCCTGTGGAAATCCGAGGTACTGCGCTTCAAGGAACAATTAGAGACGATTACGGGAAACAAGATCACCGCGGCAAAACTCAAGGAGGCAATTGCTCTTGTCAACCGTCGGCGGCGCGTGCTGCAGCGGCTCAACCGGTTGCGGGCCGCGGTCCCCACGCCTATCTCCGGCAGGGATGTTTTGCTCATCAACCAGGTCGGTTTTTACGATGACCCCATCCGTTTTACGCAAAAAATCGGGGAACTCTGTGACCAACTGGAAGAACGGGTCAAGGCCGGCGAAGGGATTGTTCCAAAAGATACCCCGCGTCTCATGCTTTCCGGCTGTCCGATGGCCGTTCCTAACTGGAAACTGCCTTATATCGTGGAGTCGTCCGGTGCGGTCATTGTGGGCGAGGAATCCTGCGTCGGTACCCGCAATACCCGGGACCTGGTCGACGAGAGCGGCGAGACGATTGAAGAAATGCTGGATAACCTGGTGGACCGTTACATGCAAATCGACTGCGCGGTCTTTACGCCCAACAAGGAACGGCTGGATAATATCGTGCATATGGCCGAGGATCTGAAGGTAGCCGGGGTGATCCATTACGGTCTCACCTTTTGTCAACCCTACGCAGCCGAAGCGATCAAGGTAGAGAAAACACTGCAGGGGGCCGGCATTCCGATGCTTGCCATTGAAACCGACTACAGCATGGAAGATATGGAACAACTCAAGACCCGGGTTGAGGCCTTTGTGGAAATGGTGAGTTAGTGTCTACTTGGATATGAACAAGCAAGACCTGGTGGCTGGTATCGACATCGGCTCCCGCTCGATTGAACTCGTACTGCTGCAGGGAGACAGGATCAAGGATTGGGCCAAGGTGCCCACCACCTTTGATCCCATGGCCCAATGCCGGCACCTGATGAACGGGGTCCGGGCCACAAAGATCGTGGCCACCGGCTATGGCCGCAAGCTCTTTGCAGAGACCGGACAAGACAACGGGGTTGCGGCCATAACCGAGATTCAGGCCTATGCCCTGGGCGCCAGATATGTATACCCCGAGGTACGTACCGTACTCGATATCGGCGGCCAGGATACCAAGGTGATTCATCTGACTCCGGTAGGGCGGGTGCTAAAATTCGAGATGAACGACCGCTGCGCGGCCGGCACTGGAAAATTTCTGGAATTTATGGCCACGGCCCTGCAAGTGCCCCTGGAGTCATTCGGCGGCTTTGCGCTCAAGGCGGACAAGCGGATACAGATCAACAGTATGTGCACGGTCTTTGCCGAGAGTGAGGCGACATCACTCATGGCCCGGGGAGAGACGCCGGCCAATATCGCCATGGGCCTCCATCTTGCGATCGTGCGCCGGACCCTGGCCATGTTGGGCCGGGTCGGCGGTGCATCTCCTCTCCTGTTCGCCGGCGGGGTCGCGCATAATCCCTGTATAAAGACGCTGCTTGAAGAAGATCGCAAGGAAACGGTCATGGTACCGGAGCACCCGGATATTGTCGGCGCCCTGGGCGCGGCCCTCTATGGCCGGAAAACTCTCTAACTGATCCGGCAACGGGTCTAAATACTTGAGGGAAAATTCCCATGCGACTGGAAAGTATGGCTTGGTTCGATCGGGTGAGCGAACAATGCCTGCTCGATCTTGAAGAGCGGAAGGAGATGGGGAAAAAGGTGATCGGTGTGTACTGCACCTTTGCTCCGACCGAGCTGATCCGGGCCGCGGGGGCAATTCCTATCGGCCTCTGCGGCAAAGACCAGACCCCCATTTATGAGGCGGAAAAGGTGCTGCCGGCAAATCTCTGTCCCTTGATCAAGTCGAGCTATGGATATGCCGCCAGCGATACCTGCCCCTTTTTTTCGGCCTCCGACATCTTGATTGGCGAGACTACCTGTGACGGCAAGAAGAAGATGTTTGAATTGTTGCAACGGATCAAGCCCCTCTTTCTTATGCAACTGCCGAACTCCGCCGGCAAGGAGCAGTTAGAATTCCCCGGGACCGCCTGATTGAGGAAAACATATCCTCGTTATTGACTGAAGCCCTCTTTCTTTGGGATCCAAAAACGTGGCGCCGGTGTGTGTCCGTTGATGAGTTCTACGACTTGTTTCACCCGTATGCCCGGCAAAGTAAATCCGTAAGCGTTCACCAGCACCTCATCTTCGCCCATTTTGGCCTGCTCGAATAGCACCAGTATGCTTCGCAGTCCCAAATGAACGAATCTAAGCCACTGGTGAACGCTTACGGGCATGAGATTACCATAA
>JAKITW010000049.1 GCA_021647905.1 Desulfobacterales bacterium
AATTCCGCTTTTGCCGTCACGGCTGCGGCGCAGGGTCCGCTACACCGCGCGCTATAAGAAAACCCCTTTCCCGGTCCAACCTCAAACGTACGGGGTTTACCGAAACCTTACCAAACAGCGGTGTCCGGCTGCTGGTGTTGTGACTGCTCCCTGAATCCGTGACAGCTTGAGTTGATTTCCATGCAACCGGGCTGCCTGTCTACAGGCCTTTTTGATAAACCCGATAACGCTTATACACTTCTCCACCCAACTTTTTTGACAGGGCCCGGACTTTAATATTGGTCTCCATTTGATGATGGGTATCCACCACTTCCAGCCGGGCCTCGTGGGCCGCGGCAATCATCCTGGTGAGCAGCAGGATATCGAGACCTGCCTGGCGGTATCCTTCCTTAACCCCCCCGAGAAGCAAATCGATTTGTTTTGTTTTCCTGGCCGCCTGTAATATCTTCAGCCAGCCGAACGGGAAAAGGCGTCCCCGGGCTTTTTGAATGCCCTCGGTCATGTCCGGAATGGCGATGATAAAGGCAACCGGCTTATTATCCAGGGTAACCAGTTTTACAAAGTTATGGTTTAAGAACGGGAAGTAGCGTTTCGCCAGATTTTCCATCTCCTCTTCGTCCAAAGGGGTATAGCCGAATATATCGCTGTTCGAATAACATTCGTTCATCAGCTCCAGAACCGGCTTCACCCATTTCTTCAGATCCCTCCGGTTTCGGGCTTCCTGTACCTTGAAGTTCCCTCGCTGCAGAACCCTTTCACAAATTCTCAAATGAAGCGGGGAAGGTTTTTCAGGTACTTTGATCTTGTAGACAAAGTAGTCGATTTCCTTGGAATACCCTTTCTGTTCAACGAATTGTGGCAGCCAGGCAAAATTATAATAGGTGGCGATGGTGGCCCGGTTTTCAAAGCCGTCTATAAGAAACCCTTCAGGGTCCTGATCGGAAAAGCCGTAGGGACCGATGATTTTTTCCATGCCGTTTTGCCGTGCCCAGGTCTCAACGCTGTGCAGAAGGGCATGCACCACGTCTTTGTCCTTCCAGGTTTCAAGACAGCAGAAGCGCGCGGTTCTGGCCTGTTTAAGCTTGTTATATCGGGAATTGATGATTCCCATTATCCGCCCGACAATCTCCTTACCTCGGTAAGCGAGCAGAAGAACGGTTTGGCAATAGGAAAAAGCCTTGTTCTTTTTTGGGTTAAAATAATGGCGCTCGTCAAGATAGATGGGAGGGACCCAATTCGTATGGTCTGCATGTATTCTTTCCGGCAGATAAATGAATTTTTTCAGATCCGTCCGGTTAGTTACTTCCTTGATTTGGATGTTCATTTGTTCAGGCGTAACAAGTTGATAGGGTTTAAGAAAAACGGGAATCAGGCCTGGAGATGCAAGTCGGAGAAAATAAATCGAGGCTGAAGGTCATTTTATTTGTCTATTATTTCGAGCACCTTCCCTTTCCAGGTTACCTTGTAACATGTATCTCGCCAACAGATTCTCCAGGTGAACAGGGTTTGCAGATGGCTCAGCCCGGCCATGATGAACATTGCAAAAACTGAGATAATCCAGGAATACCATGGCCCGGGGGCAGGGTGAAACCGTCTGATAACCCCGGCTTGACCTGTAAGTGCCAGGAGAAAGACAAGGGCCGGCAGGGCCTGAGCAACGGATACCATGCCCAGGATCGCTCCCATCAGTTGAATACAGGAAAAAACAATAAGCCCTGCCAGAAGGTAACAGACACCTCCCGCTGCCAGCCAGCTCCCGGGCAGACAGACTTTCAGGTAAAACCATTGCCGGATAAGCCAACGGTTCCAGCCGGTTATACTTTCCGAGGCCAGCGGCGTGGACAGCAGGGCCTTTGGAGTTGAAATCACTGGAATGCCCGCCTTGACAAGGCGGGCTGCCAGCGACACGTCATCAACGATGTTCTCGGCCCATAACTGCTCCACCTCCAGACTTTCAAAGAGAGATCGCCGGATGGCGGTGGCGCCGCCCCAAGGTTGGTTCATGCCGGGAACCCCCTTGGTCAGGAAAAGAAACAGAACGCTGGCGGCATGGCCAAGGGTGGATATTCCTGCTTTGCCGGGGATAATGTGATGATAGCCCGAAGTTACCCGGGCTTTTTTTTGGGCTATGGGGCTGAGCAGTTCTTGTAAAAAATTTGCCGGCGCCAGCCTGGTGCTGTCACAGAATACCAGTATGTCCGGGAAATCACCTGCTTCGCGAACCCCGGCGATCAGGTTCTGATTCTTCTGGCCGCAACGCGTTGCCCTGCCGCTGCGGATATGTGTGGCGCGGGGATGGTCCTGTATCGTCTCCAGAATGATCGGAACGGCGGGGTCTTTACTGTCCCGCGTGGTGATGATTACCTGATAATCGGGGTATTCCTGGATGAGTAGGGAGCGCAAGTTGTCGGCCAGGCCGGGATCAGCGCCCGTGGCCGGGACGATAATCGTCGCGGCCGGCCATTCCCCATTGAGGATAAAGGGTTCGGTGGACGGAGTGCGCCGCAGAGCTCGGCCCCCCAGGCGGATCAGGCCGGCAAGACCGAGTATGACTAAGGCCATGGTACACGGTATGAGCCATGATACAGACATGAAGCCCTTGATAGAACCCGATTATAGGTAATAGATTTAAGTAGAATTCGGCATTTTTATTCTGCGAGTATAGGTGAAAGACAACCGGGTGTCAAGGCAGCCTGAACCCAACAGAATAGCAATAAAAGGATAAGCGATCACCGCCACCGGGCCGGTTTGCATGATGGCCGGGATGTTTGTTCAGCTCCTGAGCCAGCCTTCCTGCCGGTACCAGGCGGCGGTCCGGCGCAAGCCCGTTCCCAGGGAGACCTGTGGCGCCCACCCGAGACTTTCCTTTATCTTCTTGTTGTTGCACAACCAGGCGGTCTGCTTCATCTCGATAATTTTCTGCCGGTTGAGCAGGGCCGGTTTTCTGGTTATCAGGGAAAGGCCGTCTAAGAGGAGTGCCAGTGGATAGGCGGTGTATTCCGGGAGCTGAATCCTCAATACTTTTTTCCTGTTCAGGACGGCCTTGATCCGGCTGCCGATTTCTTCCCATGAATACCCGCTGTCGTTGGCAACAAAAAAGGTTGCACCGGCAACGTGTCCTTCGGCAGCCAGCAATGCGGCACTGACAAGATCGGATACGTAGAGCATGGAGAATTCCTTGCCGCGGTCGCCGAACATGATGTCGAAACCGTTGTCTATCATCTTGAAGTAGTTGAACAGGTCCCTTTCCCGTGGTCCGTAGACAATGCAGGGCCGCAGAATAACATAGTTGTCCGAATGGGACGCGCCCCACTCCCTGACCTGGTTCTCAGCCAATAGTTTGCTTTTTCCGTAATAGGTGCAGGGCCGCGGCTTAGATTCTTCGTCAATCGGGCCGGTTGGGCCGGAAGGCCCGGCCGCGGCCTGGGAGCTGATGAATATGAAGCGCTGGTCCTGGTTCAGGAGACAAAGGATGTTCCGGGTGAAGTCGACGTTTGCCGCAAGATAGTCTTTTTTGGTCAGGGCTCTGGTGGCCGCGGCGCAGTGGATTACGGTGTCGACCCCGGCCAGTGATCTTTGCAGGGTTGCATGGTCGTGGGCCTTGCCGATATATATCCGGGCACCCTGGTTTTCCAGGGAGCGGATAAGATTGTTGGTTCTTCTGACGAACAGGCGGGTGGTTGTTTTTTCACTGAGAAGTCGTGCCGCGAGGTGAGAGCCGATAAATCCGGTGGCCCCGGTCAGCATAACGGATTTCAAATCAATACTCCACGGGCGTTCTTAAAAGAAGAAAAGGGTCAATCCTTTTGCAGTTTGTTTTCCAGATATTCGATGATGTCCCGGGTTTTTTTGAACTGCTGGGCATCCTCGTTCGGGATTTCGATGTCATACTCAGTTTCCAGGTCAAACAACATTTCCACCGCTCCCAACGAGTCCAGGCCCAGATCGTCCGCCAGGAGGGAGTCAGCGGTGATTTTTTCACTGTCAATGTCTAACTTGTCGGCCAGTACCTCAATCACCTTTTTCTCGAAATTATCCATTTTACGATTTCTTACCTCTATATAGTTTCCGTAAAAAAATCAGTTGCACGGATGGGGCCATGTTTTATCTTATCAGCGATCGATACTAAAAAAAGTATCTGCCGGCGGCAAGGTATTTTTTGTGAAAAAAGGTGGTGTAAACATTCAGTAAACCCCCTCCTGTCGGGAAAGGGGTCTTCTTCTACCAACGGCCGCTCCATTGAGAAGGGCCGACTGTTCATAACCAGGCTGTCAAGCAGGAACTCGCTTCGCCGCAACGGCGATTCGGAATCCATAAGCATATCCTGCCGAAGTTGTTTCAAATTCCGCTTTTGCCGTCACGGCCGCGGCTCAGGGTCCGCTACACCGTTCGCTATAAGAAAACCCCTTTCCCGGTCCAACCTCAAACGTACGGGGTTTACCGAAATCTTACAAGATGGTGTTGCACGCAACGGTGAAACTTATTGATACCTTTGAAAGAGCAGGCTGGCGTTGACGCTGCCAAAACCAAAAGAATTGGACATCACCGTGGACAGGGATGCTTCCCTCGCCTGGTTGGGAACATAGTCCAGATCACACTCCGGGTCGGGGAATCGGTAATTGATGGTCGGCGGAATTATCTGTTTCTCAAGGGCCATGCAACAGACCACCGCCTCTATCGCCCCGGCGGCGCCGATGGCATGGCCGATCATGGATTTTGTCGATGAGACAGGCACGGCCCGGCTGTGATCACCCATGAGCTTTTTGATCGCCCTGGTTTCGATGGAGTCGTTTGCCTGGGTGGAGGTGCCGTGGGCGTTGATATAGTCAATGTCGTTCGGCGACAGACCGGCATCTTTCATGGCCAGGAGCATGGAACGATACGCGTCATCGCCGTCCGGCCGGGGCATTACCATGTTGTGTGCCCCGCAGCTCAGGCCGTATCCGATAATTTCGCCATAGATGTGGGCCCCTCGCGCCAGGGCATGATTCATCTCTTCAATAACCAGCATGGCGCCGCCTTCTCCCATAACGAACCCGTCTCTTTGCCGGTCAAAGGGCCGGCTTGCTTCACGGGGAAGGCATTTTCTTCTCGACATCACCCGCATGGCATAGTAGGCCCCGAAGTTAAACCGGGTCAACGGGGCCTCGGCCCCGCCGGTAAACAGAATATCAGCCTCGTCATGCTGAATTTTTCTGAATGCCTCGCCAATGGCATGGCTGCTTGAGGCGCAGGCGGTGGAGATAACATAGTTGGGGCCTAACAGCCCGTACTGGATGGCAATATGCGCGGAAACCGCGTTCGGGGTGATGCGGGGCACGGAAGTGGGATTCCCCCGGTGGGCCCCTCTTTTGAGCCCGGCCAGGAGCTGTTCTTCGTGAAAGAGGAGGCCGCCGAGCCCGGAGCCGAAGATGACCCCGATTCTTTCCCGGTCTTCCTGGTCAAGATCCAGTTTGCTGTCCGCCAGGGCCATCTGGGTCGATGCCAGGCCGAAATGAACAAACCGGTCAACTCGTTTGGCAACCTTTGCCGGCATATATTTTTCAGGATCAAACGACTTGACCTCACCGGCAATCTTGGTCTCGAACTTTTCAATGTCAAAAAAAGAGACTGTATCAATTCCGGATTTACCCGCGACATTCGCCTGCCAGAAATCATCAGCTCCAATGCCGTTGGCAGCGACAACCCCCATTCCGGTAATAACAACTCGCCTGCGTGTCACGGTTTCTCCAGTCAGACGACAGTCTGATGCGCTTTGGTTAAGTTTATTGTAACAGGAGGCCGGCACCCGTCATGGGCCTCATCATGTCAATTTCTATCATGAAGTTGGGAATGAAGCAACTGTAAGTAAAAGGAGTTTGCTTTTGGCGGTAATGTCCGGCCGGGCAAGTTCTCAAGCGAATTCATTCGGGACGGGGTACTGAAAGGAGTTAAGTTGCCGGGACGGCAGAATTATATCACACCGAGTTTTTTGCCAACCTTTTCAATGGTTTCAAGGGCAAAGGAGAGTTGAGCTTCGGTGTGCGTCGCCATGACACTCAGTCGCATGAGGCAGTTGTTGGGCGGCACGGCCGGCGGTAATATCGGGTTAACAAAGATCCCTTGTTCATCGAGTTGATTACACATGCTCAGCAGAACCATGTACTTGCCTACATGGACCGGAATAATGGGCGTTTCCGAGTGGCCTGTATTAAAGCCAAGTGAATTCAGCCCGTTTCGCATCATCTCAGTGTTTTTCCAGAGTCGCTCAATTCGTTCCGGCTCACGGCGGATGATTTTCAGGGCCGCCCGGGTCGAGGCCACCGAGGCCGGCGGCATGCTGGCACTGAACATGAAGGAGCGGGAATGATGCTTGAGAAATTCAATCGACTGCCGGTCAGCCGCCACAAAGCCGCCGATGGAGGCGAGCGATTTGCTGAACGTACCCATAATGAAATCCACTTGATCGGTAAGGCCGAAGTGACTGGCAGTGCCGCTGCCGTCTTTTCCCAGAACTCCGATTGAGTGGGCGTCATCTATCATCACTACGGCATTGCACCGCTGGGCAAGCTCAACCAGTTCCGGGAGTTTGACAATATCGCCCTCCATGCTGAAAACACCGTCGCTAACAATGAATTTTCCACGGTCCGCGGGAAGACCATCCAGTATTTTTTCAAGTTTTTCCATATTATTATGGCCATACCTGCTGATGCGGGCCATGGATATCCTGGCGCCGTCGATAATGCTGGCATGGTTGTGGAAATCCATAATAATATGTTCTTCTCTGGTCAGGACAGCGGCGATGACTCCTTGGTTGACCTGAAAACCGGTGGAGTAGAGAAGGGCCGCCTCCTTGCCGGTCCAGTCGGCAAGTTCGGCTTCAAGTTTTTCGTGGATGTCAAAGGTGCCGTTCAAAAGACGTGAACCGGTACAGCCCACACCATATTTTTTGATGGCTTTCAGGGCTGCTTCCTTTACTACCGGGTGATTTGTCAGCCCCAAATAACTGTTGGAGCCGAGCATCAGGACCTTTCTGTTTCCCCGCAGGATTGATTCGGTTCCCTGCTCGGATATGCTTTGCCTGAAATAGGGATATAGGCCAGACCTTTTTGCAGTAATCGAGCCGGTAAATCTATCTATCTTGTTGAAGATGTTTTTGTTTCTCATCTTATGAATATATCAGGGTTTTGCCCCGCCTCGTCGGGACAGGAGCGGAGAGTTGCTCTTGCTTGCGGTCGCCTTCCGTTGCAAGGGGCAACCTTATATGTCAGGGGCTGTCCAGGACAACCAGGACAGCCATTTATGTTGTGTGACGGTATTGGCTATTCTTTGAATCTGGTTGATATACACTTCCCATGATTATTTGGCAATTACTAAAACCGGAAAATCGGTGACGTCCGGCTTATTGACGATGCTGATGAGGGCATGGTAACAATGGGGGCTGATCCGCGATTTCTGGACAGACACTATTTGACAGCCGGCCAAGTCCTTTTCTTAAGGTGAAAAATGAAGGTATTACTTATCAGTCCCAAAACTCCTCGCTCTTTCTGGACCTTTGAACAGTCCATGGAGATGGTTGACAGGAAGGTGCTTCTGCCCCCCCTGGGATTGATCACCGTGGCCGCCCTCCTGCCAGCGGACTGGGAACTGCGGTTTGTGGACCGGAACTTCCAGTTGCTCGGGGACGACCAGTGGAACTGGGCGGAAATGGTGATGGTGTCCGGCATGTTTGCCCAGAAGGAGGATATGTTAGGCCTTATCCGGGAGTCAAAAAACAGGGGATTGCCGGTTGTGGCCGGCGGGCCCTATGTTACCTCCGTGCCGGATGAGGCTGTCCAGGCCGGGGCTGACTTTGTTTTACGGGGCGAAGCTGAAACCATGCTTGCGGGATGGCTCGAAGCCCTGGCCGCGGGTGCGACAGAGGGGGTCTTTGCGGAATCGGAAAAGCCGGACATGGCCACGGTGCCCATACCGCGGTACGATCTTCTTGATCTGAGAGCATATAGCTGCATGCCGGTGCAGACCTCCCGCGGCTGTCCCTTTAACTGTGAGTTCTGCGACATCATCAATCTCTATGGCCGGGTGCCGCGTTACAAGAAACCTGAGCAAGTGATCGCGGAGCTGGAAACCCTCTACCAGCTTGGTTGGAACGGAGGGGTTTTTATTTGCGACGACAATTTTATCGGTAACAAGAAGCATGCCAGGGCAATCCTCGCCCAATTGACGCCGTGGATGGAAAGCCATGGCAAGCCGTTCGGCTTCTGGACCCAGGCATCCGTGAACCTGGGCCAGGACCTGGAGATGATCGACCTGATGACCGAGGCCAATTTCGGTTATATTTTCATAGGGATCGAATCTCCTGACGAATCTGTTCTTACCGCCACCCGCAAGCATCAGAATGTCAATAATCCCCTGGTTGAATCATTGCACGCAATCAATGCGAACGGTCTCTCGGTGATGGGAAGCTTTATCCTGGGGTTTGACGAAGAAACAAAGGGGGCCGGGGAACGGATATGTGCGTTTGTTGAAAAGACTCGTCTCCCCCTTATTATGTTGAACTGTCTGGAGGCCGCGCCGAATACCGCTCTCTGGGACCGGCTGCAACAAGAAAACCGTCTGCTCAAGGACAGAACCGAGGGCACCGGAGGGAGCGGAACGTTGAATTTCATTCCTTCCCGCCCGGAAGCGGAGATCATCGCCGAATATCTGGAGGGTTTAGATGTCCTTTACGAGCCTTCGAAGTTCATGAAGCGCGCCTACAATTATTATCTGGCCATGAGACCGACGCGCAGGGCCCTGGCCCGCAGCCGGGGCGAGAAAGTACAACCTCCCATGGTTCTGAAAGATAAACGGCCGGCCAACAGAGTAATCAGGGATCGCCGGATCCGCCCGGCCCTCCGTCTGATATGGAGACAAGGGATGGTGTCGCCGCACCGGGTGCAGTTCTGGAAACAGCTGGCCGGAATCTATTTGAAAAACCCGAGTCGTATTACAACCTATTTAATAACCCTTGCCCTGGGTGAGAATATGTTCCAGCACAGAGAGATTGTAAAAAAGAGGGTTACGGCCCGCCTGGCAGTGGAATCGGACCAACGCTCCATTGCTTTCCCCGGCCGGGGTGATTGATGGTAAGTGATCACAGGCACCCCATCTTCGCACGATCGCTCCTGCCCGCATAGGCGGGCTATAGCGGCCGGTCGCGCTTGCGCAAATCTGCGGCACCTGTGGTCACTTACAGGTTTGGGGGGTAGTAATATCACAGAGTTACACGCCCCGTGATCAGTTACGATTGAGGAATATCTTCGCTCCGGTAGCCGGGTTCCGGTTCAGCCGGTTCATGGCCGGATCTGCCGGATATCAAGCGGTTCGGCCAGACCCAGGACCCGGTGCGCCATCCGGATATGGCCGATATCCCGCCAATTGCGCTTGAGTAACCTGGCGCCGTAGGCATCGATTGCCACCGGGTCGAAACCAGCAACCAGCCGGTTGACCGGCGGGTTGCAGGTCGGGCCCCGGAGATGGGCCCGGGCCATGCCCACCGAGGCGTCGAGCAGGGTGAAGTCCGGGGTCCGGTAGCGGTTGAGATCAAAGAGCGCCTCCTGGATGGACTGGTGAAACGCGGCCTTTTTCCAGTGGCCGCCCTGCTGGTAATAGGCCGGCGGCGCCAGTCCCATCATGTTTTTCATGGTCAGGGTCACCCCGGCCAGGGTGTGGGCCTTCAGCACCGGCACTGATATCAGAAAACTCTCATACACCATTCCGGGCAGGTGCATCTCCGGCCAGCGGCGGCATTCTCTGCGGGAGCGGCGGACCAGCGGCGCCTGGTTGAGATCTACCAGTCTGATTTTTTTTGCATCGGCCAGGGCCTTGTAACCCAGGGCCTGAAAACAGTGCCCGGTGTCGTACTCCAGGGAGCCGCAGCCCTCGCCGATTATGATCTCGGTGTCCGGGGCCTGGTCCCGGATATAATCCACCAGGGCCTCGACCAGTTCCACCGGGGTGGTGATCGGCGGGTGGAGATTTTCGACCAGGTTGGGCTTGATCAGCACCCTGGGCCGGTTGCGCAGGGCAGCCGCCAGGCCGGCGGCCGCCAGCAGGGGAGGGACGCTCGCGGTCCAGGACCTGAAGCTGATGCTATATACTGTGGCTTGTTGCTGCGGACCGCTCATCATCCCTTGATCAGGCCCCGGCCGGCCAACTGCTGGGCCGCCTTTTTCAACCCCTCAAGGAGTACGAACCGGCCCAGGGGCACCACCCGGCAGGGGAAGCTGTCAACAAAGAGCGGGTTGTCACCGAGTCCGCCGGACAGGTATATCTTGTCCGGCGAGCCGGCAAAGCGATGTGCATTAACGGCAATCCCCTTGACGAACCGGGCCACGGCCACCTCCTCGGAATCGCCCGAGACCACTGCGTCGAATATCCGGCTCATGCCCAGCACCCCGCAGGTCACTGAAAATGGGTGCTCCGGCACTGCCAGTTCCTGGTAATCGATATCATAGTACTGGCCGAGCAGCTCGATGGTAAAGCCCATCGAGGCCCCGCATTCGCTGTTCCAGCCCATGTCCGCCAGTTTTCCGTTTTTGTACCGGATGAATTTGATGTCCCGGCTGCCGCAGTCGAGCAGCACATAGTCCGGCTCGTTGATCAGGGCCTCGCCGCCCCGGGCCAGGGCGATCAATTCGTTGATATAGCAGCCGGTGAACCGTTTACCGTTATGGCCGGTGGCCACGGTCACCCGGGTGTTGCGGCTGATCGACTTGCTCGGCCGGACCTCGGGCCCGGGGTCGGCAAGGCCCAGGTCGAGCAGTTTGCTGTAGGAAGTACCAAAGTCGGCCAGGATCATTGGAATACCCCGGATAGTTCGAGAAAGGCCTGGATCTTGGCCTTGGCGCTGGAACCGGCCCGGACGTCGCAGTCAAGGTAGAGACCGTGCGGATGTTTTTTGGCCAGGTGCCGGGCCAGGGCGGTCTTGGCGCAGAAGGACTGGGCAAAGAAGACCGTGGGCACCCCGGGGTTGTATCGGGCCTCCAGCTCGACATCGGCCGGGGTCTTGTTCTCCATGCAGCGGGTCCAGCCGTATACATGGGTGGAGTCGGGAAAGAGCGACAGGATGGAAAAATCCCGGGGCGGCACCCCCCAGAAGCCGGCCGTGGGCGGGCAGGGCGGCGGCGGGTCAGCAGGTGCGGCGGCGGACTGCACCCCACCGGTGATGGCCAGCAGTTTTTCTTCCAAAGGCAACCCGCTTTCACTGACCGGGGTGCCGAAGCCGATGCTGTCCCGGTTGCTGGTGGTGATCACCGGAGTTTTAACCGCATCGGCCAGGATCGTGGCCACATGCATGGCGCAGTCACATTTGCCCGGGCCGATGTCGATGTAGATCGCGTCCAGGTCGAGGTGGATGGCGTTTAAGACCACGGTGCGGAGAATGGCGCAGTAGACCTCGGGCAGAAAGGGCGAGATCGTGGCCAGGTCGGCCCGGACCAGCACGGTGTCAAGGTCAAGGATCGCGACCCCGCGCTGGTTCAACTCCTTGATCACCGGCCGGGGCGGGATGCCGACAATGCCTACTTTTTTATACGCGTCTGAGATCACTGTTTCCGGGTTGCTTGCGCATCTTGGTATCTGGATTGAAAACAATGGGCCGGAACATTCCCGCCCCGCAAAAGGGGATGGAAATCCTACCATACATAACCGGCAATCGCCATCAGCGAATTGGGGCGTTGTTTGCGCTGTTTTTTTGTCTGGGAAAAGGGCTTGACAAAATTCAAACGTCCGTTTTAATTATTCGTATAAAACGACCGTTTGGTCAGGTCCCGGTCGCGGTATACGCGGTACACAAGGAGAAGACATGGATCAAAAGAACACCAAGGAGCGGATACTCGATGCGGCGGAGGAGCTTTTCGCCCAACAGGGCTATGCCGCGACTTCGCTTCGGGCGATCACCGGCCTGGCCAAGGTCAACCTGGCCGCGGTCAACTACCATTTCGGTTCCAAGGAGGCCCTGCTGGCCGCGGTGATCGAACGGCGGTTGCTGCCTTTGAACCGGGAACGGAGCGCACGCCTGGACGCGGTTTCAGACGCTGCGGCCCGCCGGGGCCGCCGGCCGGAGGTGGATGCCGTCCTGCGGGCCTTTATCGAGCCGACCCTGGCCTATGGCAGGTCCGGGCCGGGTGCGAAGAATTTTATTGTCCTGGTCGGCCGGGCCCTGGCCGATCCGGACGAAACGGCGCGCTCCGTCTTTATCCACCACATCCGGCCCCTGGTTATGCAGCTGCGCGACACGCTCTGCGCCGCCCTGCCCGGGTTGCCGGCGGAAGTGGTTTTTTTGCGGCTCCATTTTGTCCTTGGCGCCATGGGGCATGCCCTTTTCATGGTATCTATTTGTCAGGAACACGAGACTGGGGAGGTGAATGGCAGATGTCCCATGTTCCCCCGGGAGCATGTCCGGGAGATGAGCCCGGATATGCTCGGCGAAATGTTTATCACCTTTGCGATCAACGGCATGAAGGGGTCGTGATGAAGATCTATCGCACATTGTTGTTGCTGACGGCAGCCGGATGGCTGTTGATTCTGACCGGCTGCAGCGTACACCAACCCGGGGAGTACGGCTTCGGCCCCCTGCCGGAAGCCTATAGCGAAAAGGCGTCTGGCGGAGAGAACCCGGCCGCCTCGGTCGGACGCTGGTGGGAGCGGTTCAAGGACCGGAAATTGAACATGCTGGTGGAGGAGGCCCTGGCCGGCAACCTCGATGTGGCCCAGGCCTATGCCCGGCTGGACCAGGTGGCCGCGATCCAGGCCGCGACCCAAGGGGCGCGGCAGCCCACGCTTATCCTTGACGGCCGGGCGGCCCGGTCCCGGCAGTACAGTGCTGTTGGAGAGGGCATCTCCAGTATTGGCAGTCTCTCAATGGCCGCAAGCTACGAAATTGATCTCTGGCAAAAACTCAGATCCCAGCGCGAAGCCGCCCGTCTCAAGACCCTGGCCTCCCAGGAGGCGGTCTTTTCCATCTACCTGGGTCTGACCACCCGGCTGGTTGATCTCTACTATCAGGCAGTGGAGCAGCGGGCCCAATTGCAGCTTATGGATGCCAGCGTGGCCTCACATGAAGAGACCGTGGCCCGGGTCGAGGCCCGGTATCGGGCCGGGATCGCCACTGCCCTTGATCTGTACCAGGCCCGCCGGAATCTGGCCGCGGCCAAGGCCCGGCAGCCCCTGGCCGTTGCCGGGCTGGCCAGGATCGAGCATAGCCTGGCTGTACTCATGGGCAAACCTCCGGCCAGGGAGATTGCCGGCGATCTTGCAATTCTGCCCCCGGCCCCGGTGGCCTTTGCAGCCGGGTTGCCGGCTGATCTTCTCAGCCGCCGGCCCGACATCCGGGCCGCGGCCCTGAAGATCAAGGCCCAGGACGCCGAGGTAGCTGCAACGATCGCCGACCGTTTTCCTTCTTTTAATCTGATCGCGGATTATGGCCGCACCAACCTGGCATTGGGTTCCACCGGGGTGACCGGCGCTTTCTGGAGCCTGCTGATGAGTTTCAGCCAGCCGATCTTTGACGGCGGCCGGCGCCGGGCCGAGGTGGAACGGAACCAGGCCCTGTTGCGCGAGAGGGTGGCTGCCTATCAACAGACCGTGCTCAACGCTTTTCAGGAGGTGGAGGATTCGCTCATTGCCAACCGCACCACCGAGGAGCGACTGGAGCTGCTTGGCGAGCTTGAGACCGTGGCCGGGGCGAATCTGAGAAACAGCGAGCAGAGCTATTTCCAGGGAGTCGGCGATTACCTGCCGATACTGGTCGCCCAACGGGGCGTGAATGATGTGAAAAGCCGGCTTCTTGCGGCGCAACGGCAGTTGATCTCCGATCGGATCAGCCTGGTCCGGGCCCTGGCCGGCGACTGGCTGAGGGAACTGCCACCATCGAGCCCGGAGACCGGGGTTAATACGGAACCGCAGAATATTCAATGTCGAAGGAAGAAGTGAAAAAAACCTTGAACCCTGAACCTTGAACCCGGAATTTTCGCCATGAGTAAGAAAAAAACAGCCCTGAAGATCATCCTGCCGGTCCTTATCCTCATTCTGGGCCTTGTTGGGATGCGTTTCCTGCTGTTGCAGAAGAGCCTGCCCCAGCGTCATGCCCGGTCCCGGCCCGGGGCCTTGGTTGAGGTGCTGGTTGCGAAACAGGTCGACCGGCCGGTGCGGGTTTTTGCCACCGGCACCGTGCAGGTGGACCAGGAGGTGACCATTGTCCCCCAGGTCAGCGGCCGGGTGGTGACGGTTGCCCCGAACATGGTTGCCGGCGGTTTCTTTAACAAGGGCGAGTTGCTCTTCGGGCTGGAGTCCACGGATTATGAACTGGCCGTGCAACAGGCCCGGGCCGTGCTGGCCAGGGCGGAGAGCGATCTGCTCCTCACCAAGGGGCGGGCCGCGGTGGCCCGGCAGGAGTGGACCCGGTTGAACCAGGGCCGGGATATTCATCCCAACCCCCTGGTGGTCATGGAACCGCAGCTGAACGAGAAACAGGCCGGCCTTGAATCGGCCCGGGCCGGCCTGCGCCAGGCCGAGCTGAACCTGGCCCGTACCCGGATTACCGCCCCTTTCAACTGCCGGGTCCGTTCCGAACAGGTGGGAATCGGCCAGTACATCAGGAGCGGCAGCAGCGTGGCCACGGTGGCGGGTATTGATACCGCTGAGATTGTTGTCCCCCTGGAACCGGATGATCTTGCCTGGCTCACCGTGCCGCGGCCGGGCGATGGCAGACAGGGTCCCGCGGCCACGGTCCGGCTCACTGTCAACACCAGGAAATACGAGTGGCCGGGCCGGGTGGTCCGGTCCCTGGGCGAGTTGGATGAATTCACCCGGATGGCCCGGGTGGTGATCCGGGTGGAGCATCCCTACCGGGCCGCGGCTGATACGCTGGCCACCGGGCCGGATCTGGTCCAGGGTTCCTTTGTCGAGGTGGAGATTATCGGCCGGACCATCAACGGGGTGACAATACTGCCCCGCAAGGTGATCCGGGACAATGATTCGGTCTGGGTCCTGGATGATGCAGATACCCTCCGGGTGCGGCCGGTTACTGTTGTGCGACGCGAAAAGGACGCGGTCTGGATCAGCTCCGGACTCGATAACGGCGAGCGGGTCATCCTCACCAATCTTGCCGGCGGTGCCCAGGGAATGGCGTTGCGGGTGGTCGGCCGGGAGGCGGACAAGTGAAAGGACCGATCAAGTGGATGGCCGGCAACCATGTGGCCGCCAACCTGCTGATGTTTCTTTTCATCGTCGGCGGGCTGGTCTTCGGCTTTTCCATTAAACAGGAGGTCTTTCCGGAAGTGACCCTGGACCAGGTTCGGATCTCGGTGGCCTATCCCGGGGCCGGACCCGACGAGGTGGAAGAGGGGATCCTGCTCAAGATCGAGGAGAATATCAGCGGTATTGACGGGTTGAAAGAGGTGCGTTCCCAGGCCGGTGAGGGGATCGGTATCGTGACCGCGGTGATCCGCGAAGGCGAGGACCCGGATCGGTTCCTCCAGGATGTCAAGGCCGAGGTGGACCGGATCACCACCTTTCCCGGGGATGCGGAACGTCCGGTGATCACCAAGATGATGAACCGGCGGGAGGTGGCCTCGCTGGTGATTTACGGCGAGGTGCCGGAACGGACCCTGCGCCAGCAGGCCGAGGCCATGCGGGACGAGCTGCTGGCCATGGACGGGATCACCCAGATCGACCTCAAGGGGGTGCGTCCCTATGAGATCTCCATTGAGATCAGCGAGGAAAATCTGCGCCGCTACGGGCTGACCCTGGCCCAGGTTGCCCAACGGGTGCGCCAGGCCTCCCTGGATCTGCCCGGCGGGTCGATTCGGACCAAGGGCGGCGAGATCCTGATCCGCACCAAGGAGCGGCGTTATCTGGGAGATGAGTACGGCGATATCGTGATCCGGGCCCGGGCCGACGGCGCTGAGCTGCGGCTGCGCGATATTGGCGTGGTGCGGGACGATTTTGCCGAGATTGACCAGTATGCCCGGTTCAACGGGCTGCCGGCCGCCATGGTGGCGGTCTATCGGGTCGGCGACCAGAAACCCACCAAGATCTCTGATATTGTCCATGATTTTGCCGAGGCCAAACAGCTGGAGCTGCCCGGGACGCTTAAGGTGGAGGTGTGGAACGACACCTCGGAACTGTTTGCCAGCCGGATGAACCTCCTGCTTCGCAACGCGGCCATCGGCCTGGTCCTGGTCTTTCTGTCGCTCAGCATGTTTCTGCAGGTCAGGCTCGCCCTGTGGGTAATGCTCGGCATTCCGATCTCCTTTCTCGGCGCCCTCTTATTCATGCCGGCCCTGGGGGTGTCCATCAACATGATCTCCCTGTTCGCCTTTATCATGGCCCTGGGTATCGTGGTGGACGATGCCATTGTGGTGGGGGAGAACGTATTTGAGCACCGCCGGCGCGGCAAGAACTATCTCCAGGCGGCAGTGGACGGCACCCGCGAGGTGGGGATCCCGGTGATCTTTTCGGTGATGACCACGGTGGCCGCCTTCCTGCCCCTGGTGTTTGTCAGCGGAATCATGGGCAAGTTCATCCGGGTGATTCCATTGGTGGTGATCTCCATCCTCCTGGTATCGTTGCTGGAGTCGCTTTTCGTGCTGCCGGCCCACCTCTCCCTCGGCAGGGGGGGCGCCAACGGCCGGACTCCTTCGTTCATCGAGCAATATCGCCGTCATTTTGTCGCGGCCCTGAACCGCTTTGTCCAGGGGCCCTATCAACGGGTGCTGGATACCTGCCTTGAATTTCGCTACGTGACCCTGGCCGCGGCCCTGAGCATCCTTCTGCTTTCAGTCGGATTGGTGGCCGGCGGGCTGATTAAATTTACCTTTATGCCCGAGGTGGACGGCGACCGGGTCATTGCCGACCTGACCATGCCCCGCGGCACCCCGGTGGAGGAGACCGGCCGTTATCACGACCGGATGGTGGCCAAGGCCCGGGAGGTGGTGGCTGCCTATGACCGGGAGCGGGGCGCGGCCCACTCCAGCCTGCGCCAGATTTTCTCGGTGGTCGGCGGGACGATCAGGGGCAACGGACCGGGTGCGGCTGATACCAGTTCCGGGGCCCATCTCGCCTCGGTGGCCCTGTTGTTGCAGCCCAGCGAGATCCGCGGCTATCCGGCTGTTGAGATCACCCGGCGGTGGCGCCAGGCGGTGGGTGAGTTGGCTGGCGCTGATTCGCTCACCTTCAGCTCCACCCTGATGCACATGGGGGCCAATATCGATGTGAGCCTGGCCCATGACGATTTCCCGGTCCTGGTGGAGTCCAGCCGCAGGCTTAAAGAGGCCCTGGCCCAGTATCCCGGGGTGATGGATATCGAGGATACCTGTCCCCAGGGCAAGCAGGAGTTGAAGTTAACCCTTAAGCCGGCCGGCCGTACCCTGGGTCTGACTGAAGAGGATCTGGGCCGGCAGGTGCGCTCCGCCTTCTACGGGGCCGAGGCCCTGCGGCTGCAGCGGGGTCGCAACGAGGTCAAGGTGATGGTTCGCTACCCGGAAGCGGAGCGGCGCAGTATCAAGGATTTAGAGTCGATGCGGCTCCGCACCCCGGCCGGCGGCGAGGTGCCGCTGACCCTGGCCGCTTCGGTGGAAAAGGGGCGGGGCTACAGCGTGATCAACCGCACCAACCACAAGCGGGTGATCAATGTCCGCGCCAGCGTGGACAGCAGCCAGGCCAATGCGGGTCAGATCATTGACGACCTCACCGATACCGTATTGACCGGGCTCAGCCGCGATTATCCGGGGCTGACCTATGACCTGGAAGGGGAGAACCAGGAACAGCGTGAGTCCATTGCCAGCATGGGCGACGGGCTGATTCTGGCCCTGTTCGCCATCTACGCCCTGCTGGCCATCCCCTTTCGCAGTTATGTTCAGCCCTTTCTGATCATGACCGCCATCCCCTTCGGGGTGGTCGGCGCCATTGCCGGACATCTGATCATGGGCTACAACCTGAGCATGCTGTCCCTGTTCGGGATCGTGGCATTGTCCGGGGTGGTGGTCAATGATTCCCTGCTGCTGATCGACCAGATCAACCGCAACCGGCGTCAGGGCATGGCGCGGGTCCAGGCGGTGGTCGAGGGCGGCCTGCGCCGGTTCCGGCCGATCCTGCTCACCTCGCTGACCACCTTTTTCGGCCTGAGCCCGATGATCCTCGAAAAAAGCGTCCAGGCCAAGTTCCTGATCCCCATGGCGATCAGCCTCGGCTTCGGGGTTTTGTTCGCCACCGGCATCACTCTGCTGTTGATTCCGGTGCTCTATCTGATTCTGGAGGATTTTCGTAGTCTGGTGGGGCTGCGGAACGGACCGGGCCAAGGGCCGGCCTAGAGAATCGAGTCCGCATTGAAGACGGTCGCCCGGGATTGAGTCTGTTCCTATCCGCTGCGAGGGGTTGTTTAATGTGTGAATTCTGTACCAGGCATGGAGAAGGGAAGAAATGGTATGAGAATATGGCCAACTACACCAGCGAGGTGTTTCACCAGGTCAACTCCGAGCGGAATTTAAAAAAATATCGTAACCGTTCACCAGGGGCTACAAATTTACGGAAACCACCGGCCTGTAAGCGTTTACCAGTGCCACGGATTCGTGCAAGCAGGCCGGCGAATCTATAGTATGCCTATGTGAGCCGGCCTGATCGTGCGAAGATGGGGTGCTGGTGAACGCTTACAAAATATCTCCTGGACTTCCGCCGGCATCTCCGGCAGGGCCCGGCCCGGGCCCTGCGCTGGAAGAAACGGGTGCCGCGGATCTATGAGTATTTCATCGCCCCGCTGCTCTCCCGCCATTACCAGAAGATCCATTTCGGCCAGATCGTCCCGGTCGAGGACGCGGAAAATATCCTGGACCGGGTAAGCTCGATCATCCGCCTGCCCTGCATCTGCCGCAAGGTCACCACTGGTCGGGAGAAGCGCTTCTGTTATGCGGTGGGCCTGGATCTGACCTCGACCATGAAAGAGGCGCCCGACTTTTGCGATTTTGACCGGGTCACCGTTGAAGAGGCGAAAAAAGCGATTCGCGCCCTTGACGAACAGGGCAATACCCACAGCGTCTGGACCTTTCAGACCCCGTTCATCGGCTCCCTATGCAACTGTGACCGGGACTGCGTGGCCTACCGGGTTCAGGAGCGGATGGCCCTGGGCAAGGTCATGTGGAAGGCGGAGTATGTGGCCGGAATCGACCCGCTGCTCTGCAACGGCTGCAAGGAGTGCCTGGATCGCTGTTACTTCAAGGCGATCGCCTATGACCGGGCCAATAAAAAATGTTCGGTGAGGCTGCCGCGCTGCTACGGCTGCGGCCTGTGCCGCAATGTCTGCCCCCAGGCGGCGGTGGCGCTGTACGATCGGGCCGGGGTCCCCCAGGCGGCTGCCGTCTGGTAGAAGGGTGTGTCTGTCTCCTGCCCTGTTTGTCGAAAATGGGTTTGGGCGACATGCGCGTTGCCAGGGGCGTACCATCCCTCCGGGTCTGCTCCAGTTCGCAGGGACCGTGTATGCCTTCTCTTTGTCCGGCAAACTGTTCAAGCCGTCGCCGACCCGGCGGCAGCGGGTTTCTAGCGGCCCCCGCGTCTCTGTCCGCCGCCCTGGCCGGTCCGCAGGTCGAGACCCAGCGGGGCCGAGCCCCGGCCGGGCCGGGCTCCGGAACCGCCGGGGCTCTTTTGGCCCGGCCCGCCGGTCCGGGTCGAACTCACTGGCCGGGCGCCCTGCTGTTTGCCCTGACCAGGTTTTGTTTTACTCTGCCGGGCCGGTTTGCGGCGCGGCCGCGGTTGCCGGGGCGGCCGGGCGAACTCGGTGTTCTTTCGGGGCGGGGTGACCCTGTAGTCAAAGCCGGCCACGGTGCGCCGTTCCAGCGGGCTGCCCAGGGCCCGCTCAATGGCGCGGATCATGGTCTGATCCTCGCCAGAGACCAGGGTATAGGCCTCGCCGCTTTTGGCGGCCCGTCCGGTACGGCCGATCCGGTGGATGTAGGCGTCGGTGGTGTTGGGGATGTCGTAGTTGATCACATGGGAGATCAGGCTTACATCAATGCCCCGGGCCGCGATATCGGTTGCCACCAGTATCTGGAAGCTGCCGTCGCGAAAGCCGTTTAATGCCGCCTGCCGTCTGTTCTGGGACAGGTTGCCCTGGAGCGAGGCCGCCCGGAAGCCGGACTTGGCCAGTTTTTCGCCCAGCCGCTTGGCCCGGTACTTGGTGCGGGTGAACACCAGCACTGATTCGGTTTGGGTGAGTTTCAACAACTCCAGGAGCATGGCGGTCTTCAGGTGCGGTTCCACCGGGTACAGGGCGTGGCTCACGGTCCGGGCCGGGGCCACCGTATCCACCTGGATTGTTGCCGGGTCATGCAGTACCTCGTGGGCCAGCCCCCTGATCTCGTCGGGCATGGTGGCGGAGAAAAGGAGCGTCTGCCGTTTTTTCGGGACATACCTGATGATCCGGCGGATATCCGGGAGAAAACCCATGTCGAACATATGGTCGGCCTCGTCCAGGACCAGGGTCTCGAGATGGGAGAGATCGATGTTGCCCTGGTTCAGGTGATCAAGGAGCCGGCCCGGGCAGGCCACCACGATATCCACCCCTTGCTTTAATTTCGCCACCTGGGGGTTGGCGTTCACCCCGC
Source organism: Desulfobacterales bacterium (assembly GCA_021647905.1). NCBI lineage: Bacteria > Pseudomonadati > Thermodesulfobacteriota > Desulfobacteria > Desulfobacterales > Desulfobacterales bacterium. The sequence continues at coordinate 20,619 of JAKITW010000049.1, forward strand.
CGTAAATGGTAAGGCTGCGGATGCCGGTTTCCTTGCCCAGTTCGATGATTGCCTCGTTGATCTGTTCGGCCAGTTCGCGGGTGGGGGCGATGATCAGGCCGCGGACAGGGCCGCGCCGGCCGGCAAGCAGCCGGTGCAGCATGGGCAGGACAAAGGCGGCGGTCTTGCCGGTGCCGGTCTGGGCCAGCCCCATGACGTCGTTGCCCTGCATCACCCGGGGAATCGCCTGGGTCTGGATCGGGGTGGGGGTCTGATAGCCGGCCGTGGTTACTCCGGCGCGGACCTGGGGATGGAAATTAAAGTCATTGAATTTCATAATATTGGTAATCCTTACAAGGGTTGATTTTGAAGTGTGAAGAGTGAAAGGCAATGGGGAGCAAGAATGCAGGGCCGGGATCCGCCCCTGCCGTCAGGCGGTCCGGCTCTCCTGACCGGACTGGCTGGCACTGTTCGGCCCCGCCAGGCCGGTGCCGGGATTGGGAGGGATCTGGAAACCGGCATTCTGGAAAAGAATCCGGACACCGTGCGGTCTGGTTATGTCGGTCAGGTGGATCATTTGAAAATTCCGCGGAAAAGGGAAGGCTTATACCATGCGCAACAGGGCGGCGCAAGTCAATTCGTTGCCCGGCTGTGGCCCATAACCGCGGCTCACCCTTGCGACCGGGCCGTTTAATCCGGACATGCCGGTCTTTTTTTTATCTGCTTGCACGAATCCGTGGCCCTGGTAAACGCTTACCGGCCGGTGGTTTCCGTAAATTTGTAGCCCCTGGTGAACGGTTACATCTGATTACCACCGACTTTCAGCTATTCTGGAATCTATTTCGTAACATACTGTAATTATGTAAACATTCAGTAACCCCCCTCCTGTCGGGAAAGGGGTCTTCTTCTACCAACGGCCGCTCCATTGAGAAGGGCCGTAACCGTTCAGCAGCACTACATCTTCGTCCGTTTTGGCCTTCTCACATAGAGGGACTATAGCTCAAAAGCCTAAACGAACAAATCTGCAGCACTGCTGAACGGTTACAGGCCTGAGATTGTGGACC
>JAKITW010000050.1 GCA_021647905.1 Desulfobacterales bacterium
ATAAGCATATCCTGCCGAAGTTGTTTCAAATTCCGTTTTTGCCGTCACGGCTGCGGCTCAGGGTCCGCTACACCGTTCGGTATAAGAAAACCCCTTTCCCGGTCCAACCTCAAACGTACGGGGTTTATCGAAACCTTACGTCTCGTGTTTTTTATCAGATCGACAGACCAGCATGGCGGGACCAGACTTTATGGCCGCGTCCACAACCAACAATGAAAATCTCCCCGGACACCGGGCTTCACCCGCAACGACTTTCATATAAAATCTATACCTTGATCAAATTGATCGGCCGGCTGAAAATATTTTCAGCGATTGCATGGGCCGCCGGGGTGATATCAGAGACAAAGTAGCGGTTTTCCCCGTCCCGGCTCAGGGTTGCGTCGATTTCCGGGTGGGCCTCGAGAAAGTCCCTGACCGTCCGGGCCACCTCAATGGAGGAATCGACCAGGGTTACCCTGTTGCCGCCGGCCTTCCTCCGGATCAACTCCTTGAGCAGCGGATAGTGGGTGCAGCCGAGCACCAGGGTGTCCACCTGTTTCTGCCGAAGCGGCGCCAGATAACGGCGCACGATCATCTTGGTCTCGCGTTTGTCCAGCCAGCCCTCCTCAACCAGGGGGACCAGCAGCGGGCAGGCCTGGGAATGGACAATATAACCGGGTGCGCGGCGTTCGATCTCCTGCTGATAGATTCCGCTTCTCACGGTGGCCGTGGTGCCGATGACCCCGATTCTGCCCGACCTGGTGGTGGTGACCGCCTTGGTGACCGCCGGGGCGATTACCTCGAAGAGAGGCTGGGTATATTGGCGGCGCAGGGTGGCCGCGGCCACGCTGGCGGCGGAGTTGCAGGCGACAATGATCAGCTTGGCGCCGTGGGCCAGGAGAAAGTCGGTGTTCTGGATCGAGTAGTTGACGATCGTTTCCGGACTTTTCGGGCCGTAGGGGGTCCTGGCCAGGTCACCGAAATAGACCAGCCGGTAATGGGGAAGGATATTTTCCACGGCCCGGGCCACGGTCATGCCGCCGACCCCGGAATCGAAAATGCCGATCATGAAAGCCTGAAGAGCAGGTTATGGAACATAACAAGGTGTCCCTTGAAAAGAATAAAGCCGGCGCGGGAGGTTATGTTCCGGCGCCGGCCTTGACTATCAGGTTATCGGAAAATGATCTCAGGACATGACCCCTTGTTCCGGAATCCTGGGACTCCCGTCCGCCAGCCCAGAATATGCTGGTGGGCAGGCGGCCGTCAATCAATTTTCTTATGGCTACTTCTTTTTCCTGGTGGTCTTGCCTTTTTTACCGCGCCGGGCAATGACCTTTTTCAGGTTTTCCGGCAGGCCCCGTTCCTTGCCGGCCTTTTTCCGACGTTCGGAAAGGGACCTGGCGCACAGGGGCTGGCGAATGGAAAAACCGTGCTTGATTCGATACTCCCGGCCGGTCAGCTCATGCGACTTCAGATGTTTCGGGGACAGCATCTTGAATTCCTGGCCGCATTCCAGACAGATTATCTTGTTCTTCTGGATCGATCTGGCCGGGCTGATGTTTACTGCCGGCTTGGCCTCGGATTCGCCATCAGTTCCGCTCTGGACCTCTTCCGCCTGTAATGTAAGCAGGGCCTTAAACGTGCTTTGCAAGGATGCAGCTATTTCTTCGGAGGTCATGTTATTGGTCCCGCACTGGGACTGAATTATGCCTGCTGCCATTTCCACTAAACTTTTTGTCATGGGAACCTCCTTCCCTAAAAAATGATGATTGATGGTGACAGTGTTTCAGGGCAAGGATGCCGGTTGAAGACAAACCGCCACAACGAATGAGGCCCATTATTGCATATGAACAAAATATTGCAAGATATTCCTTGCCGAAAGGTGGATCCGGCCGGTTTGGCATGAATGGTTCCCTGTTGTTTTTTTTATTGATACAATATTTTTTTGATGCATCCGGAAAACCAGGCCCTTCAAGTGATTATGTCAAAGTAATTCTGGGTAGAGATGATGGGTTGCGATACGTTGTCCGCCGTGGTTGCCGGCGGGCGGGAGAGGATTTAAAAAATATCCGCCGCGCGTTGACAGAAGATAAAAGTGGTATTACAGTGTCGGACACATTGCCTCCCGGTCAGGGGGTAATGATATCACGGAGTTACACGACCCGTGAGCAGTTGACCGTTGTGGCGATTTTCATATAAAGTTCCGGTGATCGGAGTGAAACAAGAGAAGGAGTTGGTCGACAATGCCCATTTACGAGTATGAATGCGCGTCTTGTAACAAGACAGTTGAAGTGATACAGGGAATTTCGGAAGAACCGCTTTCAGTATGTCCCTCCTGTTCCGGCAAGATGAGGAAACTGGTCTCCCGCAGTGCCTTTCATTTGAAGGGCGGCGGTTGGTATGCCGACGGTTACAGTAACGGCGGTCCGGGTTGCGCCGCCGCTTCTTCCGGCTCCGGTTCCGGCGACAGCGCTAAAGCCGGAGCCTCCGACTGCCCCGGTTCCTGCGCCAAGGCGGCCGGCGGCTGCCCGGCCTCGTCCTGATTTTTATTCTTTCACCGTTCCGATCAAGCGATGACTGCCATGGCATCACCGTAACTATAGAAGCGATAGTTGCGGTCAGTCGCCTCCTGGTAACTGTGCAGCAGGCGTTCCCGGCCGACCAGGGCCGAGACCAGAAACAGCAGGGACGACCCCGGCAGATGGAAGTTGGTGATCAGGTTGTCGATCACCCGGAAGCGATAGCCCGGATAGATATAGAGTCCGCACCAGCCTGACAGTTCCCTGACCGTGCCGTCTTCCGCAACCGCTGATTCCAGGGCCCGGACCGTGGTGGTGCCCACTGCCCAGATCCGTCCGCCCGCCGCCTTGGCGGCGTTGATCCTTGCCGCTGTTTCCTCTGATACGCTCACATATTCCCGGTGGATCCGATGGTCCCTGATATCTTGGACCCGGACCGGAGCAAAGGTACCGTAGCCCACATGGAGGGTGATTGAGGCCAGCCCCACCCCTTTTGCCCTGATCGCCGCCAGGAGCGGATCGGAAAAGTGGAGCCCGGCGGTGGGGGCGGCCACCGCCCCGGTCCGGGTGGCGAACAGGGTCTGGTACCGTTCCCGGTCCCATGATTCATCCCCGCACTTCCGATCGATGTATGGCGGCAGCGGCACCCGGCCATGGCTGGCGAGCAGCTCCGACAGCTCGCCCTGAAAGCGCAGGCGGATCTCGGCCTTGCCGCTGGCAAGAAATGAGACCACCGTGCCCTCCAGGTCCCTGCCAAAGAGGAGCCTGGCCCCTGGTTTGGGCCGTTTGGAGCTTTTGATAAGCCCCATGGCCGCGGCTTGGGACCAGGGGGGTGTTTCGCTGCCCCAGCCGGCCAGCCGGCCTGGTTCCGATAGCGGGCGTGGATACTCCAGCAGGAACAACTCCACCCGGCCGCCGGTCTCCTTCCTGCCGATGAGCCGGGCCGGGAAGACCCGGGTGTCATTGACCACCAGGAGATCGCCCGGGGCGAGATATTCGAGGATGTCCGGAAACCGGCGATGACCGGTCTTGCCGGTGGTCCGGTCCAGGACCAGCAGCCGGGAGGCGTCCCGGTCAGGGGCCGGGGCCTGGGCGATATTCTCCTGGGGAAGTTCGTAGGCATACGCCTTGATGTCAAAATCCGATACCATGTTCCGCCCACTATCCATCGTCCACTGTTTTTCCGTCCTCTGTCTTTCCGGTCGAGACGATACACCTGAAGGGCGCACAACTTCAAGGGTAATTGTTCCTCCTGAACCCATGAAGTAGATGTCGTCTTCCGCCTGGCTCAGATAAAATCATTCCGTGAACCGTGGTCCTGAGCTTTTAATTGCCGTTCGTGCTAAAATGCCCTACCTTGGGGCTTGTCACGATATGGTTGCTGTTCTTTTTGGCTGCCGGCATGCGGGGAGGATAATGTATCTGATAATAGCGGCTACGGAAATGGAGCTTGCGCCGGTGCGGGCCGGGCTCGATCCGGCAATGACTGGAGTGGAGTTTCTGGTCAGCGGGATAGGCCCGGTGGAGACGGCCCTTAACCTGACCCGCCACCTGGCCGGGCATTCTGGTCAATACCAGGCGGTGATCAACTGCGGGGCGGCCGGCGCCTACCTGGACAGCGGGCCTGCCCCTCTTGATATCTGCCTGGCCAGCGCGGAAGTGCTGGCCGAGGTTGGCATCTGCCAGAACAACGGGATTGTTGATCTGAACGGCCCGGATCTCCGGATCAGGCATGAATTCGATCTTGACACCCCGCTGCTGGCCCGGGCCGAGTCCCTGCTTGCCGGCCTGGGCATTGCCTGTAAAAAGGGACGGTTCATCACCGTGGCCTGCGTCAGCGGCAGCGAACAGCGGGGCAATTATCTCCGGGACCGGTTTGGCGCCATCTGCGAGAACATGGAAGGCGCGGCCGTGGCCCGGGTCTGTGAGGAGTTCGGCCTGGAATGCCTTGAGCTGCGCTGGATCAGCAACCTGGTGGAGGACCGCGACCGGAGCCGATGGCAACTGGCCGGGGCCGGCGCCATGGGCGGCCGGGTCACCGCCGAACTGGTCACCGCCTTGCTGGCCGGGTCTTAGGAACGAAGAACCGCGAACCATGATTGAAAAACAATTGACCATCGGCTATTCGCCCTGTCCCAATGATACCCATATCTTCTACGCCCTGACCCACGGCCGGGTGCCGCTGGATGGCTGGCGGCCGGCAACCCCGGTCCTGGCGGACGTGGAAACCTTGAACTCCTGGGCCCTTGCCGGCCGCCTTGATATCACCAAGCTCTCCTTTCACGCCCTGGCCCATGTGCTGGACGAGTATGTTCTGCTCCGTTCCGGCGCGGCCCTGGGTCGCGGCTGCGGGCCGCTGCTGGTGGCCAGTCACGCCATGGATCGATCCGAACTCAGCCGGGTCAGGGTGGCGATCCCGGGCCGGTATACCACCGCGGCCCTGCTGCTCAAGCTGTTTGCCCCGGGGTGTGACCACACCGTGGCAATGCCCTTTGACCGGATCATGCCCGCTATTGTTGCCGGCCGGGTCAACGCCGGGGTGATTATCCATGAGAGTCGTTTTACCTATCCCCGATACGGGCTTTCCCTGGTCCGGGACCTGGGCTCATGGTGGGAGGAGTTCTCCGGCCGGCCCATCCCCTTGGGCGGGATTGTTGCCCGCCGCTCCCTGGGGCCGGAGCTGCTCGGCCGGATCGAGGCGGCGATCCGTAAAAGCGTGTGCTGGGCCGGGGTCCATCCCGATGCCTGTATGGGATATATCCGGCAACATGCCCGGGAGATGGAGGAGCGGGTGGTCCGCGACCACATCAACCTGTACGTCAACCGTTTTTCCGAGGACCTGGGGGACGAGGGGTTGGCCGCGGTGGAGTTCTTTTTGAACCAGGGCCGGGAGATAGGCGGGCTGCCGTTGTCCCGAACACCTTTGTCGATCAACTCGTAAAACCGTGAACAGGGTGTATTCGGTGACGTAGTTTCAAGGGGTTATGCTTCCCGTAACCTTTGGTGAAACCTTTTTGCGCGACCGGTAAACAGGGGTTGACAAGTTCCAGGAACGTACTATATATTCGTGTTTCTTTTGATAATGGGCAAACAGGGCGGCAAAGCCCGTCCCGTATGGAAGAGCGGATGAATTTCCGCGGCAGATTTTGCGAGGGTCAACCTGTCCCGGGAAAGGGTTGCCGGGCCAACAGCTGAGGAAGGAAGAAAGGATGAAAGTGACAGGCGCTCAGGCAATAATAAAATGCCTTGAGGAACAAGGAGTTGAGGTGATTTTCGGGTTTCCCGGCGGTGCGGTGATCGATATTTACGATGAATTGATGAAGTCCGAGTCCATTGAGCATGTGCTGGTGCGGCACGAGCAGGCCGCGGTCCATGCCGCCGATGCCTACGGCCGGGTCAAGGGCGAAGTCGGGGTGGCCCTGGTCACCTCCGGCCCCGGGGCCACCAACACGGTGACCGGGATCGCCTCGGCCTACATGGATTCAATCCCGCTGGTGGTCTTCACCGGCCAGGTACCCACCGCGCTGATCGGCAACGACGCCTTTCAGGAGGTGGATATCGTCGGGATCACCAGGCCGTGCACCAAGCATAACTATCTGGTCAAGGATCCCAATGAGTTGGTGCCCACCATCCGGGAGGCCTTTTATATCGCCCGGACCGGCCGGCCCGGGCCGGTGCTCATCGATGTGCCCAAGGACGTGGCCGCGGCCAGGATCAATTTTCCCAAACCCAAGCCGATCAAGATGCAGACCTATCGGCCGACCTACGAGCCGCATCCCGGCCAGGTCGAAAAGGCCTGCAAGGCGATCCTCAAGGCCAAACGGCCGGTTATCTATGCCGGCGGCGGGGTGATCGCCTCCAATGCCAACGAGGCCCTGACCGAGCTGGCCTTCAAGCTGAATATCCCGGTAACCATGACCCTGATGGGGTTGGGCGCTTTCCCGGGCACTGACCGGCTCTCCATGGGCATGCTCGGCATGCACGGCACCTACTATGCCAACATGGCGGTGGGCGAGTGCGATCTGCTGATCGCGGTGGGCGCCCGGTTCGATGACCGGGTTACCGGTCGGATCGATGCCTTTGCGCCCCATGCCAGGATCATCCATATTGATATCGACCCCACTTCGATCAGCAAGAACGTCAGCGTTGATATCCCCATGGTTGCCGACTGCAACCATGCCCTGACCGCGATGAATCGCTGGTTTGACCGCCATACTGATTTTGACCGGGAGGCCGAGTGCGTCAAGCATGAGCCCTGGCTCGACCGGATCAGGGAGTGGAAGGCCAAGCATCCCCTGGGTTATGTGGATGAGGGCGATATCATCAAACCCCAGTACGTGATTCAGAAACTGGACGAATTGACCGGCGGTGATGCGATTATCACCACCGAGGTGGGTCAGAACCAGATGTGGGCGGCCCAGTTCTATCATTTCAATAAGCCGCGGGCCTTTATGACCTCCGGCGGTCTGGGGGTGATGGGCTACGGCTTTCCCGCGGCCATCGGCGCCCAGATGGCGGCCCGTGACCGGACGGTTATCGACATTGCCGGCGACGGTTCGATCCAGATGAATATCCAGGAACTGGCCACGGCCCGGAACTACAAATGCCCGGTCAAGATCGCCATCCTCAACAACGGCTACCTGGGCATGGTCCGCCAGTGGCAGGAGCTGTTCTATGACAAGCGGTACTCCCACACCACCCTGGAGGGGACCCCGGATTTCGTCATCCTGGCCCAGGCCTACGGGGCCGTGGGGCTCCGGGCCACCAAGAAGAGCGAGGTTGAACCGGTGATCAAGGAGGCCCTGGCCATTGACAACGTGGTGATGATGGATTTCGTTGTTTCCCCGGAGGAGGGTGTCTATCCCATGGTGCCCGCCGGCAAGGCCACCACCGATATGCTGTTGGTGTAAGCGGGAATCTTGATGAACTCGTAACAATTATCAAGACGGCTAAATAAGAATTTCGATATACAAAGAAGAACTTTTCAAGGATAAGGATTGCCAGATGAAACATACAATCTCCGTATTACTGGAAAACAAGCCCGGGGTCCTCTCCCGGGTCACCGGTCTGTTCAGCGGCCGGGGTTTCAATATCGAGAGCCTTTGCGTGGCGGCAACGCTTGAGCCGTCCATCTCCTGCCTGACCCTGGTTACCGAGGGGGACAACAGTATTGTCGAGCAGATCACCAAGCAGCTGCACAAGCTGATTGACGTGATCAAGGTGGTGGATATCAGCGAGACCGATTTTGTCGAGCGGGAGATGGTGATTATCCGGGTCAAGGCCGAGTCCAATACCCGGGCCGAGGTCCTGCGGGTGATCGACATCTTCCGGGGCAAGGTGGTGGATGTGAGCCCCAAGAGCTATGCGGTGGAGATCACCGGACCGGCGAGCAAGATCCAGGCGGTGCTGGATATCCTTAAACCCATCGGCATCCAGGAAGTTGTTCGCACCGGCACCATTGCCATGGCCCGGGCCAGAAAGAACTGATCCGCGGCCCGAGTCGCCCTTCCTCCTTTTTTTAACCGTTAACGACCAGGCCCGGCACGGTTTCTTGCCGACCATCCGCCCGGCGCGATGATTCTCTTATGATACAGCCGCAGATACCAGTTGCCCGGGAAGGATATCCGTTTATCGCCTTTGCGGCCCTGATCACCCTGGTTGTCGCCCTCCTGGGCCATGATCTCCTGGCCGCCACCGGGCTGGGCCTGACCGGTTTTGTTATCTACTTCTTCCGTGACCCGGAAAGGGTGGGCCCGGATGCGGACGATGCGCTGGTGGCGCCGGCCGACGGCAAGGTTATCCTGATCGAGAAGATCTTTGATGAGAGGTTTGTCAAGGATCACGTTTATAAACTCAGCATTTTCATGAACGTGTTCAACGTCCATGTGAACAGGATGGTCTGTGACGGCCGGGTAATCGAGGTCCGGTACACCCCGGGGATCTTTCTGGCCGCCAATACCGAGCAGGGCGCGCTGGAGAACGAGAACTGCGGCGTGATCCTGACCACTGCCAATAATAAAAAACTGGCCGTGGTGCAGGTCGCCGGACTCATTGCCCGCCGGATCGTCTGTTGGGCGGAAAAGGGGGACAACCTGGCCCGGGGCCAGCGGTTCGGCCTGATCCGTTTCGGCTCCCGGGTGGATATCTACCTGCCCCAGCAGATACAACTGGAGGTCACCATCGGTGATAAGGTGCGGGCCGGGGAAACAGTACTCGGCTATTTTGTCTGAAGTTGTACCGGCAAGGGGAAGAGGCAACCCCGGAGGAGTGAACCGAGATGTCCGACAAAATTTTTATCTTTGATACCACCCTGCGCGACGGTGAACAGTCGCCGGGCGCCAGCATGAACCTGCAGGAAAAGTTCCGCCTGGCCCAGCAGCTGGTGAAGCTCAATGTCGACGTGATCGAGGCCGGGTTCCCTGTTGCCTCGGTCGGTGATTTCGAGTGCGTCAAGAATATTGCCGATAATATCCGCGGCGCCCAGATCGCCGGGCTGGCCCGGGCCAACCGCAAGGATATCGATGTCGCCTGGCAGGCCCTCAGGAATGGTGAAAATCCCCGGATCCATACCTTTCTCGCCACCTCGGACATCCATCTCAAGCATAAGCTGAAAAAGAGCCGGGACCAGGTCCTGGAACTGGCGGCGGAATCGGTAAAATATGCCTGCCGCTATACTCCCAACGTGGAGTTCTCGGCCGAGGACGCCTCGCGCAGCGACCTGGACTTTGTCTGCCGGGTCTTTGCCGAGGTGATCAAGGCCGGGGCCACCACCCTGAACTACCCGGACACCACCGGCTACGCATTGCCCGACGAGTTCGGCGCCCAGGTCCGTTATCTTATCGACAACACGCCGGGGATCGACAAGGTGGTCTTGAGCGTGCACTGCCATAACGACCTCGGCCTGGCAGTGGCCAACTCCCTGGCCGCGATCAACAACGGCGCCCGGCAGGTGGAGTGCACCATCAACGGCCTGGGCGAACGGGCCGGGAACACCGCCATGGAGGAGTTGGTGATGGCGATCCGCACCCGGGCGGACCGGCTGGATGTGCATACCGAGGTGGTAACCGAACATATCCACGCCAGCAGCCGGCTGGTGACCACCATCACCGGAATTCCGGTGCAGCCCAACAAGGCGATTGTCGGCAGCAACGCCTTTGCCCATGAGTCCGGGATTCATCAGGACGGGATGCTTAAGGAGCGGACCACCTACGAGATCATGGACCCCTGCGATATCGGGCTCACCAGGGGCAATCTGGTGCTGGGCAAGCATTCCGGCCGGCACGCGGTCAAGGACCGGGTCGAGACCATGGGCTACAGCCTGAACGATGAGGAGTTGAATCGCCTCTTTGTCCGGTTCAAGCAGTTGGCCGATGTCAAGAAGGAGATGTTTGACGAGGACCTGGAGGCGATCATCATGGATGAGATCCTGCGGATTCCCGAGGCATATGAACTGATCTCCCTGGGGGTGATGAGCGGCAGCAAGACCCTGCCCGCCGCGGCGGTAAAGATGGTGGTTGACGGCAGGGAGGTTGAAGGCGCCTCCCTGGGGGTCGGACCCATCGACGCCACCTTCAGGGCCATAGCCGCCTTGACCCGGACCAGCAGCAAGCTGCTCTATTTTGCGGTGAGTTCGATCACCGGCGGCACCGATGCCCAGGGCGAGGTGATGGTCCGGATCGAGGATCAGGGCAAGGTGGTGATCGGCCAGGGCGCGGACCCGGATATCATCACTGCCGCGGCCAAGGCCTATCTGAACGGTCTGAACCGGGTGGTCTATCTCAGGGAGGAGATTGCCAGGGGACGAAAGTCGGAAGACGGATGACAGAGGACAGAAAAACCAGTGGACAGTGGGCAGTGGACCAAGCACCAAACACGGTGGACGGAATGGTCTGAAAAAAATAAGTCCAAGGGGAGAGTAATGGCAAAGACATATAATATCGCGGTGATGGGGGGGGACGGCACCGGGCCGGAGGTGGTTGCCGAAGGGATCAAGGTCCTGGAGGCAGCGGCCCGCAAATATGATTTCAACCTGGCCTTTACCGATTTTGATTACGGCGGCGACCGCTATCTCCGCACCGGCGAGGTGCTGCCCGATAACGCGGCCGAGGAACTGGCCAAATATGACGCCATCTTCCTGGGCGCCATCGGCCACCCGGATGTCAAGCCCGGAATCCTGGAAAAAGGGATCCTCCTTGCCCTGCGCTTTGCCCTGGACCAGTATGTGAACCTGCGGCCGGTGATTCTCTATCCCAATGTTGACACCCCCTTGAAGGACAAGGGACCGGCGGATATCGATTTCGTGGTGGTCCGCGAGAATACCGAGGGGTTGTATGCCGGTGCCGGCGGGGTGCTTAAAAAGGGCACCCTGGACGAGGTGGCGGTGCAGGAGTCGATCAACACCCGCAAGGGGGTGGAGCGCTGCATAAGGTTTGCCTTTGAGTATGCCCGCAAGCGCAACAAGCGGAAAAAGGTGACCCTGTGCGGCAAGACCAATGTGCTGACCTTTGCCTTTGATCTCTGGGAACGGGTCTTCTACGAGGTGGCCCGGGAGTATCCGGACATTGAGGTCGACTACGCCCATGTCGATGCCACCTGCATGTGGATGGTCAAGAACCCGGAATGGTTCGACGTGATCGTCACTGATAACATGTTCGGTGACATCATCACCGATCTCGGGGCGATGATCCAGGGCGGGATGGGGATTGCCGCGGGCGGCAACATCAATCCCGGCGGGGTGAGCATGTTCGAGCCCATTGGCGGTTCGGCCCCCAAATATACCGGCCGGAATGTGATCAATCCGCTGGCCGCCATCGGCGCGGGCCAGATGATGCTCGATTACCTGGGCGAGGCCGAGGCGGCCGAGGCTATTGAAAACGCGATCCGCTGGGTGGTTGCCGAGAAGGTGAAGAGCCTTTCCGCCGGCAGGATGGGGTACACCACCAGCGAGGTCGGCGACCTGGTCGCCGGCGCGGTATAAGTAAGCGGCTACAGGCTGCAGGCACCACCTGTACCGCTTACTAACAAAAAATGTTTTTTGAATTGAAAATCGGTTTTTTCATCCGGTGATCGGTTGCCGACACCGGGTGGTTTAGCGTAATTCCGTATGTGAAGGATCAATGAGTCAGGAAAGACAGTTTAATGTTGCAGTGGCCGGGGCCACCGGGGCGGTGGGCGGGGCCATGCTCGAGGTGTTGGAACGGCGGGATTTTCCGGTCAAGGAGTTGCGGTTGCTGGCCTCGCACCGGTCAGTGGGCAAAAAGCTCAGCTTCCGCGGCCAGGAGATCGCGGTCCAGGAGTTGACCAGGGACGCATTTAATGATATTGATGTGGCCCTGTTTTCGGCCGGCGCCTCGCGCTCGCTGGAGTTTGCCCCGGCCGCGGCCGCGGCCGGAGCAGTGGTGGTGGACAACTCCAGCGCCTATCGGATGGACCCGGAGATTCCCCTGGTGGTGCCCGAGGTCAATCCCCATGCCATTGCCCGGTATGTCGGCCGGGGGATCATTGCCAATCCCAACTGCTCCACCATCCAGATGCTGGTGGCCTTGAAGCCGATCTACGACAAGGTCGGGATCAAGCGGATCGTGGTCTCCACCTACCAGGCGGTGTCCGGCACCGGCGCCAAGGCCATCGATGAGCTCAAGGCCCAGGTGCAGGACTATGCAGCGGGCCGGCCGCTGACCAGTTCGGTCTATCCCTATCAGATCGCCTTTAACTGCCTGCCCCATATCGACTCCTTCCTGGACAACGGTTATACCAGGGAAGAGATGAAGATGGTCAACGAGACCAGGAAGATCTTCGAAGACAATACGATCGGGATCACCGCGACCACGGTGCGGGTGCCGGTATTCTACGGCCATTCCGAGTCGGTCAATATCGAGACCAGCGAGAAAATTACCGCGGCCGAGGTCAAGGAGCTGCTGGCATCGGCCCCGGGAGTCAAGCTGGTCGACGACCCGGCCCGGTTGCAATACCCGCTGGCCGTTGACTGCGCCGGCAGGTTCGAGACCCTGGTCGGCCGGATTCGCGAGGACGAATCCATTGCCAATGGAATAAACCTCTGGGTGGTCTCTGACAATATTCTTAAAGGCGCGGCCCTGAACACCGTGCAGATTGCCGAGGTCTTGATCAAGGAGTATCTCCAGGTCTGTCGCGCTTAAGAGAGGTTGAGTTTTATTGCGGATCATCAGTGGGATAGCCAAGGGACGGCGGTTGAAGACCCCGGCCCGGCACCAGGGGCGGCCCCAGGGGAAACCGCGAATTCGCCCTACCTCGGACCGGGCCCGGGAGGCGATTTTCAATATCATCGGTTCCCGGGTCATCGATGCCACGGTTCTGGACCTGTTCGCCGGCACCGGGGCCCTGGGACTGGAGGCCCTGAGCCGCGGGGCCGGCTTTGCCCTGTTTGTCGACCAGGACCGGGAGGCCTTGGCCCTGATCGCTTGCAATATTGAGCTGTGCCGCTTTTCCGACCGGACGCGGATCATCCGCGCTGATTTGATCAAGGGGTTTTCCTCAGTGTGCCCACAGGCCCCGGTGGATGGTTTTGATCTTGTTTTTATTGACCCGCCTTATTCCAGGGGGCTGGCTGAAACGGCCCTGGGGCAACTGGCCGCCGATCACCTGGTCGCCCCGGCAGGGCTGGTGGTGGCCGAGGATGCCTCCGGCGAGACACTGCCTGACCAGATCACGGGACTTGCCCTGCTCGACCAACGGCGCTACGGGGATACCGGGTTCTGGATATACCGGATGACCTCTGACCTCTGACCCCTGACCCCTGATACCCCGGAAACAAGGAAGATACCATGCCTCAAGGAAAGAAAAGAATCGCTGTCTATCCCGGGACCTTTGACCCGATCACCGAGGGTCATCTGGACATCATCCACCGCGCCCTGGAGATCTTTGACCGGGTGATCGTGGCCGTGGCCATTCATCCGGACAAGAAGCCGCTTTTCCCCCTGGACGAACGGCTGCAGATGATCCAGGACTGTTTTTCGGAAGATGAAGAACGGATTGAGGTGGAGGCCGTGTACGGGCTCCTGGTCAAATATGCACATGAAAAAGGGGCTGCCGCCATTGTCCGGGGGCTGCGGGCGGTTTCCGATTTCGAGTATGAGTTCCAGCTCGCCCTGATGAACCGGCGGTTGGAACGGGAGGTGGAGACCGTGTTTCTGATGACCGGCTTTCGCTGGATCTTCATCAGCTCAAGCATTATCAAGGACGCGGCCCGGCACGGCGGCGATATCAGCGGCCTGGTTCCAGAGCATGTCCGGGTCATGCTTCAGGCCAGATTTGCCAAGCCGGCCTGAGTCGCCGCATCTTTGTCCTCGGTCCCCTCCCCTGTTCAACAAAAAACAAGGAGTTTTTTTGCTCCCTGCCGGAGACCTTCCAACCAGGGTAACCGTTCACCGGGGGTACGGATTTACGGTAAACTCATGCCCGTAAGCGTTTACCAGTGGCTTAGATTCGTTCATTTGGGACTGCGAAGCATACTGGTGCTATTCGAGCAGGCCAGAATGGGCGAAGATGAGGTGCTGGTGAACGCTTACCAACCAGGCAAGATCCTGCTTTGGCTGCGGTGGCGACGGGGAGAGGCGCGGCTCGTTCGACCATCACGGAATCCAGGGATTTTCCCGGCCCGGCAAGGGGATGAAGCCCGGTTTTTTCAGGGTTTGGGCCGGTGCCCGCCTTGACTGAAGGGGTAAAGTTGATTATTACTTTACTGTTAAGCGAGAGTGGCGAAATTGGTATACGCACTGGATTTAGGTTCCAGCCCACCTGGTGGATGGGGGTTCAAGTCCCCCCTCTCGCACCAGTGCCGGAGAGTAACAGTGGAAGAAATCGAAGCGGTGTCGTCATGGCCCCGTTTTTTTGTTAAACAGTTTATCCTTAAGGAAAGAGATCAATGAACGTTACAGTTGAAGAGGTAAATCCCTTAACCAGGCGGTTGCGGATCGTGCTGCCCGTGGAGGATGTTGCCAAGGAGCTTGACACCGCCTACCGCAAGCTGAAATCAGAGGTGTCCATGAAGGGCTTCCGGCGGGGCAAGGCGCCCCGCGCCATCCTGGAAAAGGCATATGGCGAGCGGGTCCGGGCCGAGGTGGGTGAGAAACTGGTCCAGGCCACCTATTTTGATGCGGTGGAGCAGGAAAAACTCGACCCGGTGACCCATCCCGACATCACCGGCCATGAATTTACTGCCGACGGCAGCTTTGTCTACCAGGCGGACATTGATGTCCGGCCCGATTTTGAACTGAAGCAGTACAAGGGGCTTGAGATCGAGAAGCCAGAGGTTGTGGTGGACGACAGTGAGGTGGAAAAGGAGCTGGAGCGGATGCGCAAGGAAATGGCGCCGCTCAGGAACGTTGATGAGCGGGGAGTGCGGTTGCATGATCTGGTGGTCGTTGATTTTCAGGGTTTTGACAATGGACAGGCCATTCCCCAGGTAAATGGCGACAATGTCTCGGTGGATGTCGGTTCGGGCCGCAACGGTGAGGAGTTTGAAAACCAGTTGGTCGGAATGAAGACGGGCGAGGAGAAAACCTTTGAGGTCTCCTTTGACGCCGGCACCCCCAACCCGGTGCTGGCCGGCAAGACCGTGGAGTTCAAGGTGCTGGTCAACGAAATCAAGGAGCGGGTGCTGGCCGAGTTGGACGACGAGTTTGCCAAGGATGTGGGCAAGGAGTTTACCACCCTGGATGAACTGAAGGCCGAGATTCGCGCCAAGAAGCTTCAGGCCAAGGAGGATGCCCAGCAGGGCGACCTGGCCGACCGGTTGATGCTCAAGCTGCTTGAATCCCATGAGTTCGCCGTGCCGGAGCGGCTGGTGCGTTATGAAATCGAGGACCATCTCAAGCAGACCGAGAGCCACCTGGAGCGGGGCGGGATGAGCTTTGAGGCCGTTGGGATCAACCGGGAGGAGATGGGCGAGCGCTACCGGGAAGCCGCGGAAAAGCGGGTCCGGGGCGACTTCATCCTCAAGAAGATCGCCGAGGTAGAGGAGATCAAGGTGGCTGACGAGGACCTCAACCAGGGGTTTGAACGGATCGCGGCCCAGTATAATATGACAATCAACGAGGTGAAGGGATACTTTAAGAGCAGGGATGACATCCTGCCCTTTATGAACGAGATGCTTAACGAAAAAATTCTTAAATTTCTGCTGGATCAGGCGAAGTATAATAGAGTCCCGGCCGCGGAAGCAGAAGCGGAGCAGGCCCCGGAGCCGGCAGCTGCGGGGGACGAGGCATGAATTTGATCCCGATGGTGGTGGAGCAGAGCCCGCGCGGTGAGCGTTCGTGGGACATCTACTCCCGGCTGTTAAAGGAGCGGATTATCTTTCTGAGCCAGGCGGTGGACGATGTGACCGCCAGCCTGATCGTGGCCCAGATTCTCTTTCTCGAGGCCGACGACCCGGACAAGGATATCACCTTTTATATCAACTCGCCGGGCGGGGCGGTGACCGCGGGGATGGCCGTTTACGACACCATGAAGTATGTCAAGTGCGATATCGCCACCCTGTGCATGGGCCAGGCGGCCAGCATGGGCTCCCTGTTACTGGCCGCTGGCACCAAGGGCAAACGCTATGCACTGCCCAACTCCCGGATCCTGATCCATCAGCCCATGGGCGGGTTCCAGGGCCAGGCCACGGATATCGATATCCATGCCCGGGAGATTCTCCGGATGCGGGCGGACCTGAACCGGATCCTTGCCAACCATACCGGGCAGAACATTCGTAAGATCAGAAAAGATACTGAACGCGACTATTTCATGAGCGCCGACGAGGCAAAGGAATACGGCATCGTCGACAAGGTCCTGGTCCAGCGGCCCGATATCGTTGAGGAGGAATCATAATCATGTCTGATAAGGAAACCGACCCCGAGGCCACCTGTTTCTGCTCCTTCTGCGGCAAGAACCAGGATGAGGTGACCAAGCTGATCGCCGGCCCGTCGGTCTATATCTGTGACGAATGCATTGAACTCTGCAATGAGATCGTGCTTGAGGCCGGCGGCGCCAAGCCCGCGGACAACAAGCTCCCGGCCACCGCGGATTTCAAGCCGATGGATATCAAGCAGCATCTTGACGACTATGTGGTCGGTCAGCACCGGGCCAAGCGGATTCTTGCGGTGGCGGTGCATAACCATTACAAGCGGATCGACGCCCGGAGCCGGGGTGAGCGGGAAACAGTGGAGCTGCAGAAGAGCAATATTCTCCTGATCGGCCCGACCGGCAGCGGCAAGACCCTGATGGCCCAGACCCTGGCCAAGATATTAAACGTGCCCTTTGCCATTGCCGACGCCACCACCCTGACCGAGGCCGGTTATGTGGGCGAGGATGTGGAAAATATCCTGGTCAGCCTGCTCCAGGATGCGGATTACGATGTTCAGCGGGCAATGCGGGGCATCATCTACATTGATGAAATCGACAAGATCGCCCGCAAGTCGGACAGCCCCTCGATCACCCGTGACGTGTCCGGCGAGGGGGTGCAGCAGGCCCTGCTCAAGATCATCGAGGGCACCGTGGCCAGCGTACCTCCCAAGGGCGGCCGCAAGCATCCCCAGCAGGAGCTGGTCAAGATCGATACCAGCGATATCCTTTTTATCTGCGGCGGCGCCTTTGTCGGCCTGGAGCGCGAGGTCAAGAAGCGCAAGGGCACCAAATCCATGGGGTTCGGCGCCAAGGTGGTGAGCAAGCCCATGAAGACCCTGGGCGAGATTCTGGCCGGGGTCCTTCCCGAGGATCTGCTCCGGTTCGGGCTGATCCCCGAGATGGTGGGCCGGTTGCCGGTGGTCGCCACCATGGACGAACTGGAAGAGGCCGATCTGATCGAGATCCTGCGCGAACCCAAGAACGCGCTGACCAAACAGTACCAGCGTTTGTTCGAGCTGGACGGTATCCGGCTGCGCTTTACCGAGGGGGCCATGCGCGCCATTGCCAAAGAGGCCTTGAAGCGCAAGTCCGGGGCCAGGGGGTTGCGGGCGGTGATCGAGGAGGCGATGCTCGACGTGATGTTCGAGCTGCCCTCGGACCCCAGTGCCAAGGAGTGCGTGATCAGCGAGCAGGTGATCCTGAACGGCGATTATCCGGTGGTCCTGTATGAAAACCCCGAAACCAAGAAAAGCGCCTAAGCAGCGTATTTGATACTGATGGACAACGAAGTTTTGAACATGGATTATCCCCTCATGCCCCTGCGGGATATTGTTATTTTCCCCAACATGGTGGCACCGCTGGTGGTCGGCCGGAAGAAGTCGATCAAGGCCCTGGAAACGGCCATGGAGGGCAATACCGAGATCTTTCTGGTGACCCAGAAGGATGCCGGCGACGAAGACCCGTCACCGGACCGGCTGCACCGGATCGGCACCATGGCCCGGGTCATGCAACTGCTGCGCCTGCCGGACGGGACCATCAAGGCCCTGGTCGAAGGCAAGCGCCGCGGCCGGATCCTTGAATTCATCGATCATCCGGACCACTTCATGGTAAGGGTGGAAGAGGTGGTGACCAACGAGCGGATCGACTCCACCCAGATTGCCTATGTACGGGAGATTATCGCCTCATTTGAGGAGTATGTGAAGATCAACAGAAAGGTGCCCAAGGAGGTATGCGCCTCCCTGGCCGCGATCAGCGATCCGGCCCGCCTGGTGGACGTGGCCGCCTCGCACCTGCCCCTGCAGACCAGGGAGAAACAGACCCTGCTGGAGAGCTTTTCCGTGGCCGAGCGGCTGAAGTTGACCTTTGAGTTCCTCCGCCGCGAGATCGAGGTGGCCAATCTCGAACAGACCATCCGTAAGCGGGTCAAGCAGAAGATGGAGAAGCAGCAGAAGGATTACTACCTCTCCGAGCAGATGCGGGCGATCCAGCAGGAGATGGGCGGGGCCGACGACTCCACCGCCGCTTTTGCCGAACTGGAAAAGGCGATCAAGGAAAAGAAATTGCCCGAAGCGGCCCAGGCCAAGGTTGATCAGGAGTTCAAAAAGCTCAAACTGATGCCGCCGGTCTCGGCCGAGGCCACGGTGGTGCGCAATTATATCGATACCATCCTCAGCCTGCCCTGGTTTGAGAAGACCGAGGCCAAGATTGATATCCAGGCTGCGGAGCGGATCCTGAACGAGGACCATTACGGGCTGCGGAAGCCCAAGGAGCGGATCCTGGAATATCTGGCCGTGCAGACCCAGGTGAAAAAAATCCGCGGTCCGATCCTCTGTCTGGTCGGCCCGCCCGGGGTGGGCAAGACCTCCCTGTGCAAGTCCATTGCCCGGTCAATGGGACGGGAGTATGTCCGCCTGTCATTGGGCGGGGTCCGCGACGAGGCCGAGATCCGCGGCCACCGGCGCACCTATATCGGCGCCTTGCCCGGCAAGATCCTGCAGATGATGCAGAAGATCAAGGTCAACAACCCCTTGTTCTGCCTGGACGAGGTGGACAAGATGAGCATGGATTTCCGGGGCGACCCCTCGGCCGCCCTGCTGGAGGTCCTGGACCCGGAGCAGAACTTCGCCTTTAACGACCATTACCTGGAGGTGGATTACGATCTTTCCTCGATTTTTTTCGTGACCACCGCCAACAGTCTCCACGCCATTCCGGTGCCGCTCCAGGACCGGATGGAGATCATCAAGCTGGACGGCTATACCGAGGAGGACTCGCTCCAGATCGCCCAGGGGTTCCTGGCCCCCAAGCAGTTGGAGATCAACGGCTTTGAACCGGACGCGATTTATTTCTCCAACGGCGCCATTCTGGAGATCATCCGTCATTACTGCCGCGAGGCCGGGGTCCGCGAACTGGAGCGCAAGATCGCGGCCATCTGCCGCAAGGTGGCCCGGGACCGGCTCAAGACCGGCGCGCTTGATAAAAAATACCGGGTCTCGGCCAAGTCCATTGCCGGCTACCTGGGGATACCCCGGTACCGCTTCGGCCTGGCCGAGAGCAAGGACGAGATCGGCCTGTCCACCGGCCTGGCCTGGACCGAGGTCGGCGGCGAGCTGCTCCAGATCGAGACCACCCTGCTGCCGGGCAAGGGCAAGCTGATGATCACCGGCAAACTGGGCGACGTGATGCAGGAGTCGGCCCAGGCCGCCCTGAGCTATGTCCGTTCCCGGGCCATGCGACTGGGACTGCTGCCTGATTTTTATCAGAAGCTCGATATCCATCTCCATGTGCCTGAAGGGGCGATTCCCAAAGACGGGCCCTCGGCCGGGATCACCATTGCCGCCTCCCTGGTGTCGGCCCTGCTGCAGGTCCCGGTCCGGCGCGATCTGGCGATGACCGGCGAGATCACCCTGCGCGGCCGGGTCCTGCCCATCGGCGGGTTGACCGAAAAGCTGCTCGCCGCCCGCAGGGGTAATATCAAGCATGTATTGATTCCCAAGGAGAACGAACGGACCTTGAAAGAGGTGCCAGCCAAGGTGCGCAGCAGCCTGGTTGTGGAGTTGGTCGATCATATGGATCAGGTGCTGGAAAAGGCGCTGGTACTCAAGGATGATCAGCAGCTTTTTGTCGATGTGCCCCTGGGTTCGATCTGCCCGGAGATCATTGCGAGCACCGAAAACGTGGCCCATTGACCGGGGGGATGTTTTGTTCCGCCGCCAGACTCTTTTTCCTTGACGAAACAGCGGGTATATTGGTACAAAACGGCTCACGATTGCGGGCGGGTAGCTCAGCTGGGAGAGCATCGGCCTTACAAGCCGAGGGTCACAGGTTCGAGCCCTGTTCCGCCCACCATGATCGTCAAGAACCATTTTTCGCGGGGTCGTAGTTCAGTTGGTTAGAATGCCGGCCTGTCACGCCGGAGGTCGCGAGTTCGAGTCTCGTCGGCCCCGCCAGAAGTGACAAGGGGTTGCAGCTATTTGCTGTAACCCCATTTTTTTTTGCCATTTCTTCCCCCCCCAAGCACGTAAACCTGAAAAGGCTTTACTGTTTGCTGTTAAAGCGAAGTGGTTTTTTCTTGACTTTCGGACAAAGATGTCCGATGTTTTGCTAATGAACGGCAACGAGCTTCTCAAGAAATTAAGAAAAATAGCTAAAGAAAGAAATGAGAAGCTTGAGTTGATAAAACATCGTGGCAAAGGGAGCCACGGCACTTTGTATTTCGGTGATAAAAGGGTCATTATCAAGGATCTTAAAAAGGAAATAGGCCCGGGTTTGCTCAAGGCAATTCTTAAAAACCTGGGTTTGACCAAGGATGATATAGGGTAGGGTGGCGATCATGATGAATTTTATATATCCGGCCAAGATTGAACAGGATGAAGCAGGTTTTTTTCTGGTAACCTTCCGGGATTTTCCCTTTGCCGCAACTGACGGCAAAACTCTGGACGAGGCTGTGGAGTCGGCTACTGATTGCCTGGAGGAGGCGATTGCTTCTTGTATCGAGAACGGAGAGGATCTTCCGGTTCCAAGCAAGCTCCAGACAGGGGAGATTGAGGTCTTGCCGCATGCTCTGCTGGCTGCCAAGGCGGCCTTATATATTGCAGCGCGGGAAAAGGGATACAGTAAAACCATGCTTGCCGCTAAGCTAGGCGTTACGGAAAAGGTGGGACGCCGCCTGCTGGACCCGCATTACCAGACCAGATTGCCGAAGTTGGAAAACGCCCTGAATATGTTGGGAAGAAAATTGGTGGTTGGTGTGGGGTAGCGGTGTGCGCAGAGAAGCAAATGCTGCGTTTTGTTTTATGAGTAATTGTCGAGGACAACCTTCATTTGTTGTCTCGAACTTTAGTGATGGCGGCCTTTATGTCGGATTTCCTTAGCCCGGCCTTACTTCCTTTTTTGCGGGCCTCCATAATCAACTCCTCAAATTCTTCGATCGCCGGTGGAGAAATTTTTTTCAAAGACGACAACGTCATTGTCTCCCAACACAACAAATTGTGCGCCGGTTTTCAGTTTGAGCCGATTGCGTATCTCTTCGGGAATAACGATCTGGCCTTTTGATGACATCTTCAACCGAAGGGGATAGGGGATCTCAGTGTCACCCTGCGAACCCCAGCAGCGTGACGCCCTTAGCATTAGCAATATTTAATTTTTGTAAGCGTTCACCAGCACCTCATCTTCGCCCATTCTGGCCTGCTCGAATAGCACCAGTATGCTTCGCAGTCCCGAATGAACGAATCTAAGCCACTGGTGAACGCTTACGGGCATGAGTTTACCGTAA
>JAKITW010000051.1 GCA_021647905.1 Desulfobacterales bacterium
ACGGTAAACTCATGCCCGTAAGCGTTTACCAGTGGCTTAGATTCGTTCATTCGGGACTGCGAAGCATACTGGTGCTATTCGAGCAGGCCAGAATGGGCGAAGATGAGGTGCTGGTGAACGCTTACTTACGGACGTGAATCAATCAGTCTCAGCAAATACCGGCCATAGCCGTTGTTCTCCAACGGCCGGGCAAGTTCTCTGACCTGGTCGGCGTCAATAAATCCCATTCGATAAGCTATCTCCTCGGGACAGGCAATCTTCATCCCCTGCCGCTCCTCAACAACCCGAAGAAAAACCGCCGCGTCAAGCAAAGATTGGTGGGTGCCGGTGTCCAGCCATGCCGTGCCCCGGCTCAACAGTTCAACCTTGAGTTTGTTCCGGCGGAGATAGACGTTGTTGATATCGGTTATTTCCAGTTCGCCGCGGGGTGACGGTTTTATCTTCCTGGCGATTCCGACCACATCGTTATCATAGAAATAAAGCCCGGTCACCGCATAGTTTGATTTCGGTTTTTCGGGTTTCTCTTCAATGTCGATCACCCGGTTTTGGGCGTCAAAACTGACCACCCCGTAGCGCTCCGGGTCCCGGACGGAGTAGCCGAAAATTGTTGCCCCCCGGGTGAGTTGCGCACATCGTTGCAGGGTCTGCGACAAACCGTGGCCATAAAAAATATTGTCTCCCAGGACCATACAGATCGGACGGTCGCCGATAAACTCTTCACCAATGATAAAGGCCTGGGCCAAGCCCTCCGGCCGGGGTTGTTCCGCATACTCAATGGATATGCCCCACTGGGCTCCGTCACCCAGAAGACGCTCGAACAGGGGCAGGTCCTCGGGGGTGGTTATCAGGAGAACCTCCCTGATCCCGGCCAGCATCAGGGTAGAGAGCGGATAATAGACCATCGGTTTGTCGTACACCGGCATTAACTGCTTGCTCACCGACCTGGTCAACGGATACAGGCGGGTGCCTGATCCTCCTGCGAGAATTATTCCTTTCATAGGTACGTGCCCATCCAGAAATGGCCCTTTCGCCCAATATCGGCGTCATACTCAAAAAATAATCCTCGTAATATCATTTAGATGACTCCGGTTGTTTTTTTCGCGATCCTTGATCTTTAACGAAATTGCTCATTACTGGACGGACCCTAGGCAAGAATAAGGTGTAAACATTCAGTAAACCCCCTCCTGTCGGGAAAGGGGTCTTCTTCTACCAACGGCCGCTCCATTGAGAAGGGCCGGCTGTTCATAAACAGGCTATCAAGCAGGAACTCGCTTCGCCGCAACGGCGATTCGGAACCCATAAGCATATCCTGCCGAAGTTGTTTCAATTTCCGCTTTTGCCGTCACGGCCGCGGCTCAGGGTCCGCTACACCGTTCGCTATAAGAAAACCCCTTTCCCGGTCCAATCTCAAACGTACGGGGTTTACCGAAACCTTACAATAAGGTTGTTGGTTCAATGATTATAACATGCTGTTCCTATTAACAAATAACTGTTAACGATTAACTGTTCTCTGTTTACTGTCCTGCAAATACTGATGGACGCGTAACAATCCAAAATGCTTCAAATGCCACCCAATAAAATCAACAAGTTACAACATGACACTCGTCCGTCTCGCGGGTTGTTGCGAGACCGACAAATACTCTTTCAAACTTTCCTGCCAGGACGGGATATCCGCTCCGGTCACCCTCTGGTATTTGTCTGTGGTCAGGGCCGAGAAGGCCGGTCTGGGCGCGGGCCGGGGGTACTCCTCGGTGCGGATCGGTGCCACGGACCGGACTTTAAGCTCCATCCCGCCCTGCGCCGCAAGGTGGATGATCTCCCTGGCAAACTCGAACCAACTGCACTGCCCAGTATCGGCAAAGTGGTACAGACCGTATATGGGTGAATGCTCTCCCGCTCCGGCCGAGGCAGTCTTAAGCAGTTGCAAGATTCCGCGGGCCAGGTCCCTGGTATAGGTGGGGCTGCCGACCTGATCCGCGACAATCTTTAACTCATCTTTCTCCCGGGCTAGCCGGAGAATGGTCTCCACGAAATTATTGCCGCCAGGTCCATACAGCCAACTGGTGCGGATAATAAAATACTTTTTCAGGCCGCTGTCCTGTACACTCTGTTCTCCCAGCAGCTTGGAACGCCCATAGGCCGAGCCGGGACCGGTGGCATCCTCTTCACGGTATGGCCGTCCGGCCTTGCCGTCGAACACATAATCCGACGAGATATGGACCAGGGTTGCCCCGATCTCCCGGGCCGCTTCGGCCAGAAACCCCGGACCGAGCCCGTTGACCTGCCTTGCCGACTCCTCCTCAAACTCACATTTATCCACCTCGGTGTATCCGGCGCAGTTGATAATGACCCGCGGCCGCAGGGCAGCCATCCGCCGGAGCACCTGGTCGCGGTCGGTGATATTCAGTTCCGAGCGGGCAAGGGAGACAATCCCGGCCGCTGCTGGCGCCTGCCAACGGACCATCCGGCCCAGCATACCTTGGCCGCCGACAAGTGCAATAATATTAGCGGTCGCCATACATCCGCTCATAATATTTTCGGTACGATCCGTCCAGAACCGATTCGCACCAGGTCCGGTTTTCAAGATACCAGGCAACGGTCTGTTTCAGGCCCCGGGCAAAGGTCATCAAGGGCTGCCAGCCCAGCCGGGTTCTTATCTTGGTGGCATTGATGGCGTAGCGTTGGTCATGACCGGGCCGGTCCTTTACAAAGGTAATCAGGGATGAGTGGGGAGCATGGGGGGACTCCGGCCTCAGTTCGTCCATGATGCCGCATACAAGCTCCACCACCTCCAGGTTGGTCTTTTCGCAGTTACCACCGATATTATAGGTCTCCCCGGCCTCGCCCTTTTCAAGCACCGTGAGGATGGCCCGGCAGTGGTCCTCAACGAACAGCCAGTCGCGGATATTTCCGCCGTTGCCGTAGATCGGCAGTTCCTTGCCCCGCAGACCGTTATTGATCATCAGGGGGATCAGTTTTTCCGGGAACTGGTAGGGGCCGTAATTATTGGAGCAGTTGGTGATCAGGGTCGGCAGGCCGTAGGTATGAAAATAGGCCCGGACCAGGTGGTCGGAGGCCGCCTTGCTGGCGGAATAGGGCGACCGGGGGGCATAGGGGGTTTCTTCGGTGAAACGTCCGTTTTCACCAAGGGAACCGTAGACCTCATCGGTGGAGACATGGAGGAAACGATACCGAGTGCTGAGCGCCGAGTGCTGAGCGCCGAGGTCCAGCCATGCCTTGCGGGCCGCTTCGAGCAGGGTAAAGGTGCCCTGGATATTGGTGCGGATGAACTCGGCCGGACCGGTGATGCTGCGGTCAACGTGGGACTCGGCGGCAAGATGCACCACAGTGTCGATTCCTTCGCCCTTGAAAATTCGCTCAACCAGTTCGGAATCGCAGATATCGCCCTGAATAAAAATATAACGGGGATCGGCTTCGATGCCGGCCAGGTTGGCCAAGTTGCCGGCATAGGTAAGCTTGTCCAGGTTAACCACCCGGCAGTCATCGAGACGATTCAGGGCCAGACGGATAAAGTTGCTGCCGATAAAGCCGCAACCGCCGGTAACCAGCATATGATGCATAAGCGCGATGCCTCTGAAACTTTTTTTCTTGGAAAGGAAAAACCGACCGGCATGGCAGGGCCGGCGCTTTGTAGCGACTTTCATATAAAAGGAAAAACATCATAATGGCAAGCAGGTTACGGGTCACGTTTTTTCTATCCACCCCGAGAAAGTGGCACGATATCTTTCACCTTGCGGACATCCCTTGACCCGCGGGCCGGAAGAAAGAATCACAGCCCCTTTATTTTTTTTACATTAACCTCTTGACACACAGGTGGAAAACACATTAAGTAGCTAACTAATAACCCGATGAGTTCATGTAATATCCGGTAATTAGTTTTTTAACATGGTTCTCGGCATTACATCGGGTTACAGGAGCAACTCCTGGTGCAGGGTGATTTTTTTCTTTACCTCATTTCTTCGCATCCTGCGAGGCTGATATATTTTATAGAATAGAAGTTATTAACCGTTGTAGACTTCCTTAACGGTTGCGAGCCTCACCAGCCGGTCTGCACCATATAAATTATTTTTAATAAACCACTTGGGGGTCGTCATGAAAAACATTGCGCTTTCTTTTCTCTTGTTGTTTCTCATTGCATCACCGCTGCAGGCCTTTGCCCAGTGCGGCGACGGCAACACCAACGTAACAACTCCGGCAACATATGCCCAGTTGGCACAACAGGCGGCGAGCCAGACAGTGGCGCCCAATGCCCAGGTCGCCGCGCAAAAGGCCCAGGAGATGGCAGCAGCGGCAATCGCGGCCACCGACCCGGATGTTAAGAAGGCATACGCTGCCGCGGCCCGGGCATACGCTGCCGCGGCCCAGGCCTATGTTTCTTCACCGGCCACCGCCGATAAGGCCTTCCAGATGGCGGAAAAGGCTGAAAAACTGGCCAAAGCGGCTGATAAGGCCGAAACCAAGGTGGTTCAAGAGGCCGCCGCTGCCGCTGCCGAGTCCTATGCCGTTGCCGCCGAGGCCTATCTTGCCGGGGATGGAACTCGGGCGGAAAATAACGCGCTTGCCTGTTACAATACCTATGTTGATGCGGTCAACCAGGCGACAAAGGACAAGGACAAGCGTGACGACCTCCTGAACATTACCAGTCCGACCCGGTAACAGAGATAAGCCGATGAAATTGTGTTTGAATATCTTTCACATAAAATTATTATAGACTTGAAGAGGACAAGCGTATGCAGAACTCTAAAGTATTGACTTTAATGGTGATGGGCGCTGCCGCGAGCTATACCTTTCTCTCGGCGCAACCCGTTGATGCTACAATGAATTTCGGCCGGTTGTCAGTGGTGCCGAGCCTCGGCCTATCACAGGAGTACAATGACAATATCTACCTCACAAAGACCAACGAGCAGAGCGACGCCCTCACCCATATCCAGCCCCGCTTGAAGGCCGAGTATAAATTTTCCGGCGACCGGGGCGAGATCGGCCTGGATTATACGGGGGACTGGGCGTTTCATCGTGATACTCCGAAAAACGACTACAGCACCCACAGCCTGACCGCCAACCTTGGTCTGGAGCTGGTCAAAGGGTTCAAGATCAGTTTGCAGGACGACCTGCTTGGCAGCAGTGATCCCTACGGCAGCCAGGGCAGCTACGGGGTCGGCTCCACCAAGTCCCGCTGGTCAAACGGCCTGGCCTTTGCGGCTGACAAAGAGATCGCCGGCAACAACAAGGTCTCGGTATATTACAATCAGTACCGGAGCGAATGGAAACAGAAGGTCGATGATCAGCAGGACTATATTGAGCACGAGTTCGGGGTCGGCCTGTCCAGGCGGGTGGCGCCGGATACCTGGGGCTTTATCCGCTATCACCACGGCATGCGCGACTACGAGTGGCGGGAATGGAACGGCCCGATTGCGCAGAACGATTCCGACAGCAGGTGGAGCCGGGTCAATCTGGGCGCCAACTGGGACCGGGGCTCAAAACTTGCCGGCGAGTTCAACCTCGGCTACGAATGGACATCCTTTGACAGTGCCCTCGACCATGGCGGCAAGCCGATGCACGATGAAAACAACTGGATCGCCTCCACCGCGGTCACCTATCGGGTCACCCCCAAGACCGCGGCCACCATCGGGATTAACAAGAGCATCGAGACCTTCAGCGGCGACTCCAATATCACCTATGACTACGCCGAGTATACGCTGGGCCTGGAAACACAGTTTACCAGCCAACTCTCCGCCGGGGTCGACTTGCAACTCATAACGGCTGATCATTCCGACGGTCTGGAGAACAGGGATTACGGGGTGACCCTGCAGGCTGAATATGCGATCAACCGGTGGCTTGCGGCCAACGCCAAATACAGCCATGTGAATCGCGATTCCAATAATGCAACCAAGGAGTATACGGCAAACCGGTATTTCATCGGTTTTACGGCAAGGCGTTAACAAGCTGCCCCATATCATGAAAAACTGTTTCAACCTGTCTCCTGCTTACTAAAAAAATTAACAACGCTTTCAAGGTTCCTCTGTCAGCCGCGGAGGAACCTTCTTTTTTGCGTTACGCATCCGGCTGTTCTCGCTCGAACTTGACAACCTTAGGACAACACCAGCCATGAAAAACAGAAGTTCGATCCTTTTAGTCCCTGTCATTTACTTTGTAGTGCTTGTGGTTGCCGGCTGTTCGCCGGTTCCTCACGGCAAGATCTCAACCGTAAAGGTAATTCGGGACGACGGGATAACCAGCCGTCTATCCGCAGAGGAATTGGCCAAGATAAAAGAGTTCAGACAGTCAAGCGATGCGATTGCCACCCCAAGTACTTCGGCCCGGGAAAACTTGAACTATACCCGGGAATACACGGTTGAGGAGTATCTGAAACTCTTTCCGGAAGCCGGTGATTTAAGCTCCCTGCAATACAAGGTCGGCCCCAACGATGAGTTGAATATCACGGTTTATGATGAACCAGACCTGAGCAGCAGGGTTACCAGGGTTTCCGCGGACGGCGAACTCACCTTTCCTTTGATCGGCCGGCTCAAGGTCAGGGGGCTGACCACCGGCCGGATCGAGGACCTGATTACCGAAAAGTTGGCAGAAGGTCAGTTTCTCCTTGATGCCCAGGTCAGCGTGATGCTGACCGAGTTCGGCAGCAAGACCTATAAGGTCCTGGGCGCGGTGGGCCAGGCGGGGATCCATCCCTTGAATCGCGGAGAGCAGTTGCTGGACGGTCTGATCAAGGCCGGGGGAACTGATTTTGAGCTTGCGGGTAACGAGGCGATGATTATCAGAACCCAGGGGCCCGGCACTTCTTCGGGCAAAAAGGTGGTCATTACCTTTGAGCTGAACAAGCTGCTGCGCGGCAACGACCGGATCTCCAACATCCCCCTGATGCCAGATGACACCATCTTCATTCCCCGGGCGGCCCAATTCTATATTATCGGGGAATCAAACGGGACCGGGGCCTTCAAGTTTTCCAAAAAGGACATGACCGTGGCCGAGGCCATTGCCGCGGCCGGTGGATTCACCAAGATCGCGGCCCGCAAACGGGTCAGGATCCTGCGGGTTGATAAGGACGGCGAGAAAATCATTACCGTCAATGTCGATGCGGTGACCAGGGGCGGCAGAAGGAGCGAGGATATCATCATCCAGCCCGGCGACATCATCATCGTTCCGGAAAGCTATTTTTAAGTGTGAAAAGTTAATTGTTATTCGTTAATAGTTAATTATGATGAACTCGTAACAACCCGAAAGGTTTCAAATGCCACCCAATAAAATCAACAAGTTACAAGACGAATCACGTCCGTCGAGCGGGTTGTTGCGAGACCGACAATTATGATGAACTCGTAACAACCCGAAAGGTTTCAAATGCCACCCAATAAAATCAACAAGTTACAAGACGAATCACGTCCGTCGAGCGGGTTGTTGCGAGACCGACAATTATAGCATCACGTTATGGTCATTACACCTTTCACGGTTTGCTATTAAATCTTACCTGCTAACCCTTTTAATATATCCGGTCGGAAGAACACAATGGAGCAAAATACCGAACTACAGGCCCAGCTCAAAAATTACCTGCGGGTGATCATCAAACGAAAGTGGACCATTATCAGCGCCCTGGTCCTGGTGCTGCTGATCACCGCGGTCAAGGTCTTCACCACCGTGCCGATGTACCATGCCCAGGCCAGGATGCTCATCGAAAAGACCGGTCCGAACATTGTTTCGTTCCAGGACGTCATGGCCTCCGACCGAGGCGGCGGGGCCGAGTATTACCAGACCCAGTACAAGATAATCGCCAGCCGGGCCGTGGCCCGGGAGGTTATCCGGCGGTTGCAACTGGATCAGAGCGATGAGTTCAAGGCCACCCCCAGCAACAATCCGTTGCGCAAAACATGGGGCGCCGTGACCTCCAGCCTGACGGGTTGGGGGAATAAGATCCTTTCATTATTGCAGACAAAGGCCCCCCTAAGCACTAGTACGGCAGCGCCGGTTGTCGCGGAAACAGACGAAAAGACGACCAGCGCTGCCGACATCGGCCTGGTCAACGCCTTTATCAGCCGGATATCGGTAAGACCGGTGGCCAAAAGCCGGCTGGTCGATATCGGTTTTACGGCCAAGGACCCGGTCCTGGCTACAAAAATCGTCAATACCCTGGTCCAGGCATACATCGACCACAACCTGGAAACCAGGCTCCAGACCATCAAGGGAGCCATGGTCTGGATAAACGATCGGATCGCCAAGGAACGGCAGCGGGTTGAGGAGGCTGAAAAGGCCTTGCAGCAATATCGGGTGGAAAACAGCATCATTACCGAGTTTTCCGGTGATATTGAAACGGTGATGGCCGAGAAGATGGCAGAGCTGAACAACCAGATCGTTGAGGCGGAGTCCCGCCGGGTCGAGGCGGAGACCAAGTACCGGAAGGCCATGCAGATGAAAAACAATCCGCTGCTGGCCGATTCCATCCCCGAACTCCTGGACAGCAGGCTGATCCAGCAACTGAAGGGCGCGGAAGTTGAACTTATCCAGGAAATCTCTCAGTTGTCGAAAAAATACGGTCCCGAGCATCCGAGAATGAAGGCGATCCGGGCCCAGATCGAGACCCTTAAGGGACCGAAACAGGCTGAAATTCAACGGGTGCTGGAGTCGCTGAAAAATGATTATGAGGTGGCCCTGGCCCGGGAGAATTCCCTGCGTGCCTCCTATGTCCAGCAGCAGCAGGAAACCATGGAGTTGAGCCGGAAGGCGGTCCAGTATGGTTTTCTGAAGCGCGAGATGGAAGGGGCCCGGGAGATGTACAATATCCTGATCAAGCGTTTCAAGGAGGCCTCGGTTGTCGAGGATATCGAGGCCACCAATATCCGGATCATCGACAAGGCCGAAGGCCGGGGGTACATGGTGATCCCCAACACCAAAAAAGATCTGCAGAAGGGCGCCTTGGCCGGGCTGATGCTTGGCCTGGCCCTGGCCTTTCTGTTCGAGTACCTGGACAATACCTTCAAGGCCCCGGACGAGATTGAGCAATACCTTGAAGTGCCCTATCTCGGACTGGTTCCAAGTTTGGCCAAGGATGAGCAGGATGGCACCCCGGAATTGATCACCACCTCAGACCATAAATCGCCAACCAGTGAATGCTACCGGAGCATCCGCACCAAGATCCTCTTCTCTTCCGCTGAAGAGGCCCCCAAAACCATTATGTTCACCAGTGCCACGGCCAAGGAGGGCAAGACCATCACCTCGGCCAACCTGGCCGTGACCATGGCCCAGGCCGGCAGCAGGGTTATACTGATTGACTGCGATATGCGCCGGCCGCGGATCCACAATATCATGAACGTCAGCCGCGACAAGGGTATGTCCAACGCCCTGGTGGGCAACTGTACCCTGGAGGAGGTCATCATTCCCTCGTCGGTTCCGAACCTGGATGTGATTCCGGCCGGGCCGATCCCGCCCAACCCCTCGGAACTGCTGGGCTCCAAGGCGATGACCAGGCTTCTGGCGGAACTGGGTGAAAAGTATGACCGGATCATCATCGACACCCCGCCCATTTCCGCGGTCACCGATCCGGTGGTTATGGCCAAATTTGTTGACGGGGTCATCCTGGTGGTCCATACCAATGTCACCCGGCGCGAGATCGTCCGGGATGCGTTGAGCAGCCTGAAAATGACCCAGGCCCATGTCCTTGGCGCTGTCTTGAACAATGTCGATATGGCCCGCAACGCCTACTACTATCAATATTACTATCATTACGGATACTATTACTCGGAAGACGGAGATAAAAAAGGAAAGCGGCGCGACCGGCAGAAACGGCGGAAACGATCAACCACGCCGATGCCGCATCTGGTCGACACCTCTCAGGACAGCGAGCCCGATCAAAAGGTTTGATATATTGTTGATTGGTAAAATGTGAATTGTGAATGGAGATATGTTAAGAATTTCCATGCCCATGCCTTATCATAATAAACTTTTCACCTTTCACTTTTCACCGGTTATCAATGATCGACCTGCACTGCCATATACTTCCGGAACTTGATGATGGGCCCCAGGATCTGGCAGAGAGCCTGGCCATGGCGGCAGTGGCGGTGGACAACGGTATCCATACGGTTGTTGCCACCCCGCATACCCTGAACGGTCAGTACCGTAATCACATCGACCAAATCGAATACCAGGCCGCCAGGCTCCGCCAGGCCCTGATTGAGAAGGACATTCCTCTTACCGTTCATTTCGGCGCCGAAGTCCACGCTGCTCCCGACTTGATGCTCCAGGTTGATAACGGGTTCGCCCCGACCATCAACAACATGCGGAAATATCTGCTGCTGGAGCTGCCGGCCCACAATCTCCCGCCCCGGCTCAAGGAAACGATTTTTCAACTCCAGCTTGCGGGGATCACCCCGATTCTGGCTCACCCGGAAAGAAACCTGATCCTGCAACATAATTTGCAGACGCTGGATGAACTGGTACGGATGGGGACCTTGTGCCAGGTCACCGCCTTCAGCGTTACCGGCCGGTTCGGGGCCGCCATCCGGCAATGCACGGCCGGAATGCTCGAATCAGGGCTGGTTCATATAATCGCCAGTGACAGCCATGGAACCAGTTTCCGGCAGCCGGATTTATCAGAGGCGGTGACTGTGGCCGGGGAAATTTTCCAAGACCACGGCAAAGCCCTGGAGATGGTAACCACGACCCCGGAGGCAATTATCGCCGGAGAATCGATTACCATTCCTGAACCGAGCCTTGCACTTCCCAAGAAGAGAAAATGGTTCGGGTTTTTTCAAAACGGTAATCCGTGAAGTGTAAAAGGTGAAAGGTGCGTGGTGCTTGGTGCCTGGTGCCTGGTTCAATGATTATAATATCCTGTTCCTATTAACAAATAACTATTAACAGTTCACATTTCAGCGTCTTCTGTCCACCATCTTCTCACCCTCAAATCCTCTCATCCTCAAATCCTCCGCCCTCTGCCTCAGCACTTATTTCTCGTCGCTCTATCTTTCACATTTAACGTTTCACTGCCCTTTAGCCTCCGTTGACAGATGCTCCTGTTATGCGTATAGTGGGAACAGAATAGGAGGTGGCCCACCATGCCCAAAACCAGGATAAACATAAGCCTTGACCAAGATCTTGCCGACTTTGCAAAAATTTTCGCGGCTGAGAACCGCACCACCTTCGCGGAAATAATTACCCAGTATCTGCTGACCCTTAAACGGCGAACCGAGGGTGAGTCGGTGGAAAAGATCCTCGCCCATCCGGCTTTCCAGCAGGCGATGGAGGCGGCACAGGTAAAACTCCGTGACGGAACCGCCAAGTGGCATTCCTACCATGAGGTGTTTGGCGACTAATGGAAGCCAGATTCGAAGGCGCCTTCTTAAAGGCGCTCAAAAAACATGCCTCGATAAAGGAACCGGTCAAAAAAAAGGTCGATCTGATCATGGAAAATCCGGTGGCGTTCGGCGAGCCGCTGAAAGCTAATTGGCAGGGGTTTTACTCCTGTCCGGTGAAACGGAACTTCATCATCATTTATCTGTATTGCGAGGCCTGTCGGAAGAAGGGGGATGACGCCGTGGTTCTCTGCCATGATTGCGCCGAGACTGCGGACCGCACTGTTAAGTTCGTCCTGTTAGGGCCCCATGACAAGGCATATGGGATATGATTGGTTCGTGGTTCTTGGTTAAATTATTATAACATGCTGATACAAACAACAATTAACGAATAACAGATTTAACGAGCAGGGCGCCCCATACTCAGCACTATCTTTTCACCCTCGTTGCTCATTGCTCAGCACTCAGTACTATCTCTTCACCCTCATTGCTCAGCACCAAGCACTAAGCACCAAGCACTATATCTTTCGCATTTCACTTTTCACCGTTCACCTTTCACAAACATGGACCGCGCCGCCTTTATCCTCATCCTCGCTGTTCTCGTCCTCAGCCCCCTTCCCTTTGGCTCGGTACACACCTACGCCTACACCCTGCTCTTTGTGCTGATTCTGGCCGCTTCCCTGCTGCTTCTGGCCCATAATCTGCTGGAGGGCCGGGGTTCCCGCCCGTTTTCCATAAAACTGCCGGATACACCGTTCTCGCCGTTATTCCTGCTGATGCTCATCTTCCTGATCATCCAGATCGTACCGTTGCCGGGTTTTCTCATCGGCCTGCTCAATCCGGAGGCTATAGCGCTTAACCCCGATGTCTCCTCGCTGGCCCCCTATGTCCATCCGGTCCGCTTGTCGCTGGTCCGCTGGATTGTCTATGGTTTTTTCTTTTATGCGCTTCTTCAGACCCTGAATTCACGGAAACGGATAGAACTCACCCTGATTATCATCCTGCTCAGCGCCGCTATCAACAGCCTGTACGGTATTTACGGGTTCTATCTGGGGGCAAACCGGGTCTGGTGGGTCACCAAACTGGGACAGACGGTGAGCGGCACCTTTCTCAACCGCAACCATTTCGGCGCCTTTATGGCCCTTGCCATTCTGCTCGGGGTCACCTATCTCTTTGCAATCGGCCGGCAAAGAGATTCGGGGGGCCACCTTACCTGGCGGCAACAACTGATCCGTTCACTTACCAACGAGCAGCTGTTCGGCAAAAGGATTTTTATTGCCAGCTGTGTTCTGGCCGCCGGCCTGGGGCTCATCCTGTCCGCCTCCCGGGGGGCGATCCTGGCCTTGGCCGTAAGTCTGCCGGCCTTTTTGGTACCATACTTTCAAAACAAAAAACAACGGCGCCGGATTCTCCTTATCGGCCTGGCCCTGGCGGCGGTTATTGCCGGAGCCTCGCAGCTGATCGGCAAGGATGATACCTGGAAACGGTTCGGGGAAACGGATGCGCCGATGGCCTCCCGGGTTCGTTACACCAGCCAGAGCATAAAACTCTTTGCCGATTATCCGTTGACCGGTGTCGGCTTTGGCAATTTTCAGTACGCTTTTCCCCGGTACCAGTCCCCTGAGGATACCCGGCAGTTTATCGAGCATGCCCACAACGACTGGGTCCAGCTGCTGGCCGAGGGAGGCCTGGCCGGCTTCTCTTTGTTTCTGGCCGGGGCAATATTCTATATCCGCGCGCTCCTCCGGCAATGGCGTGTTCAGCGAGATCCCTTTGCCCGGACCATGGGCACGCTTTCCCTGACCGCTATTATCTATATGGCCGTCCATTCCCTGTTTGATTTCAATCTGCATGTGCCGGCCAATGTCCTGCTTTTCATTGCCATGCAGGCAATCGGCCTGGCCGCCATGCGGATCCGGGAAAGGCGGTCGCGAACAAGATATCCGTATTGGCTCCTGCCGCTTAAGGGCAGAGGCGGTATTGTGTCGGGGCTTTTACTTGTCCTGATCCTGTGGGCCGGGGGAACCGCTATCCGCCATTTTGCGGCGGAGACCTACTGCAACAGCGTACTCAACACCACCTTGAAACGGGACCCGGCACCGCCTTCAAAGGATATCCAGGAGGCCATTGCCTGGGATGGCGGCAACAGTGCCTACTGGTTCAAGCTGGCGGGCAGCTTTCAGGAGCAGCGCAAGGAGATCAAGCCGACCAACGAGTTTGACATCCGGCAACAGGAGGTACTTACCCTGGTGATCCGGAATCTGCTTGAACAGGCCATTCGTTTGAATCCCTTTAGCGCCGCCTACCTGGAGACCCTTGGCTGGGAATACACCTCCATGTGGCGGGCGCCGGATTTTGAGGAAAAATGGCTGCCCAGGGCAGACCAGGCCATGGAAAAGGCCGAGTTGCTCGCCGGCGACACCTTTCCCAAACTTCTCCTGGACATCGGCAATTACTGGATTTACCGGTCAAAACGATCCCCCGAAGGCGAGGAGGACTGGCAGCATTTTGCGGATAAAGCGGCGCATGACTATAGCCGCTCGTATCTTTTGGAAGAAAATGATAAAAAAAAGGAAATCTATTCGTCAATTATGCACTATGTGACCACAATGTATCCGGGGGACTCGCTGATGAGCAGAAAAATTCGGGAGGGGCTTGGGGAGAGATAGTTAATGGTTATTTGTTATTGATGTAAGGTTTCGGTAAACCCCGCACGTTTGAGGTTGGACCGGGAAAGGGGTTTTCTTATACCGAACGGTGTAGCGGACCCTGAGCCGCGGCCGTGACGGCAAAAGCGGAATTTGAAACAACTTCGGCATGATATGCTTATGGATTCCGAATCGCCGTTGCGGCGAAGCGAGTTCCTGCTTGATAGCCTGTTTATGAACAGCCAGCCCTTCTCAATGGAGCGGCCGTTGGTAGAAGAAGACCCCCTTTCCCGACAGGAGGGGGTTTACTGAATGTCTACGGCCGTTGTGCAGGTCAGAACGGCAAGAGCCCCGGAAACCGGCAAAGGACTCCCAACATGAAAAAACTGTTTTTCTCAATACTCTCGGCTGGCCTCTTCCTGCCCCTCGCCCTCCATGCCGGCTGCATTGACGGCGATTGCCAGAACGGCCGGGGGACCATGCTCTCCGCCGACGGCACCATCTATGTGGGCCAGTGGAAGGATGGCGTCCACCACGGCCAGGGCAGCCTGTTCCTGCCCGACGGCACATTTATCAAGGGAGAGTTTGCCAAGGGTTCCTTGGTGAAAGACAGTGAAGAAACAGCGGCCACTGTCCCCCGGGCCCGGGCCGGCGCTGTTGCGCAACCCCCTGGCACCTATCCCGAGGCGTCGACCAGGCTGCTGACCGAGACGGACCTGGCCGGCCTGAACGCCGCGGAGTTGAAACTGATGCGCAACGAGATCTTTGCCCGCCATTCCTATATCTTCACCTCGTCGGCCCTGAAGAAACATTTTGCCGAACAGCCCTGGTATACCCCCCGGTTCAAAGAGGTCTATTCCAGACTGAGCGCCATGGAAAAGGCGAACATCAAGCTTATCGTCAACCGCACCAAACAGCTCAGATAAAGCCGGCGCCGATAATATGGACAGACCGGTTATGCGCGATTATTTTTAACGGCCATGCAGGGCGAGATGGATTTTCCGGGCCAGGGCCTGGTTGTAGCCGTGGGAGGTCATGTTGGCCACCACCCGCCCCTGGACCGGGTAGCCGACCAGGAGCAGATCGCCGATCAGGTCCAGTATCTTGTGGCGGACGAACTCATCCGGAAAACGGAGGCTGGTGTTGATCACCTTGCCGTCATGGATGATGATATGGGAGTTGAGGTAGCCGCTGCCGACCATGCCCATCTTCTGGGCCATGTCGATGTTTTCAAAGGTGTTGAAGGAGCGGGCCGGGGCGATCTCCTTGTCAAAGGAGCCGGTGGCGGCATTAAAGGTGTACTCCTGCTCAAAGATGGGAGCGGGATAATTCACCCGCATCCTGACCTCAAAGCCGTCAAAGGGCTCAACGTACAGATATTTTTCATCCGGGTCCTCGATTCCCACCTGGATCCGGTCCCGGATCACCACCTCCCGGCGCATCACGTTCTGCTCAACAACCCCGGCCTCTTCGATCATACGGCAGAAATCGGTTGCCGAGCCGTCGATGTTGGGCACCTCTTCGTCGGACTTGATCAGCACGTTGGAAATCCCGGCCATGCTGAGCGCGGCCATGAGATGCTCCACGGTGCGGATATGCCGGTTGTTGTGGACCAGGGCCGTGGAGTTGGCGGTAAAGACCTGGCCGGAGGTCCCCTTTGCCGGGTTCTCCAGGGCGGTGATATGGCCGGGGATGGCGGTCCCGTCAAGGGCCTGGAACACGATGCCGGAATTCGGGTCCAGCGGGCTGACAATGATCCCGGTCTTGCGCCCGGTTAACAGGCCGGTGCCGTTCAGCACCACATTGCCGCGCAGGGTGCATTGATGCCGGCCGCCCTCGACCAACTCGGCGGCGCCGGGCCGGATATCGTCGGAATCCTGCGCTGCCACCGGTTGCGCATCCTGGGCCAGGGGCGCACGCAGCCGCTTATACTGTTTCAACAGCTCGGCGATCTTATCGACCAGGACGTCCAGGTGCAGCGGTTTTTCCAGGAAATCAGCCGCCCCCATCTTGATGGCGTTCACCGCGGTTTCGATCCCGGCATGGCCGCTCATCATGATAACCGGCAGATCCGGGTGGATGCGCCTGACCTGACCGAGCACTGCCATCCCGTCGGTGCCGGGCAGCCAGATGTCAAGGAGCACCAGGGAGGGCTCGGTTGTTTCCAGTTCATTGAAAAAGCTGCGTGCGTCCGGAAAGGAACAGACCTCATAGCCCTCATCACCGAGGACCCCTGCCAGTGATTCACGGATTGCCGGCGCGTCGTCAACCACAAAGATCGTTATGTTCTGAACAAAATTATCGGTCATGGGTAACTGTCAAGGCTGGTGCATCTCTGATGCACGGCTTCTCGTAAAAAAGAGGGCCGTGAATCCACCCGATCAATTATACAACATCCGGCTGATAAGTGCAGTACAAGCCGGCCGGATAATCCCATGGCCGGGCGGCGGGTCATCCTCTGGCGGCGATCCCTATACGATTGCCAGGAGTTGCAGCCCCTCACCAAACAGAACCAGCGCCAGACCACAAAGTATCAGGCCCAGCAAGCGCATGGTGTAGAGGTAGACCCTGCCGTTTAAAAAAGATTTCGAGCGGCCGACCACCATTGCCAGGATGATCTTCGTCCCGACCAGCAGGAGATAAAAACTGCCCACAAAGGCTGCGGCCGCAAATATGCCCTGCTCCATGGCCCTGGTCATTGTCGGGCCGCCGACGCTGAACCAGAACAAATAGGGGTGCGGGTTCAGGGCATTGACCAGTATTCCCCTGGTCAGTGATTTCGGCGGCGCCTCCCCGGTATTCAGGGCCACCTCCCTGGTGCGGATGCCGGTGTAGCCCATGTATAAAACAAAACAGCCGCCGGCCATGGAGATGATTCCCAGGACGTTATGGAAATGGGCGAGTTTTGCCAGGATGAACAGGGTGAGGACGATTATCGGCAGGTCGGTGATGACCGGCGCCAGGGCCACCTTGATCCCGGAGCGGACGTCATGCTCCAGGGTTTCCGAGATGACCAGGGCCAGGAGCGGCCCCGGGGCAAGGCCGGCGGACAGCCCCAGAATGGTGCCGATGATCAGAGAATGAATCATGTCAAGCGGGTAACCCCTGCGCCGGTGGCGTGTGGCCCTTCCCGGGTCTGCCGGCAACCTCTGGGGCGGCAATGGAACCGTTCAACAATGATGCCGATCCGTTCAGGCCCTTGAGCTGTAAGCCCTCCATGCAGGAAGGCCGAAACAGACGCGGCAATTGAACAAAGATCCTGTAAGCGTTTACCAGCACCCCATCTTTTTTTGAGGCGTGGCTGAGACAGG
Source organism: Desulfobacterales bacterium (assembly GCA_021647905.1). NCBI lineage: Bacteria > Pseudomonadati > Thermodesulfobacteriota > Desulfobacteria > Desulfobacterales > Desulfobacterales bacterium. The sequence goes on from JAKITW010000051.1 coordinate 17,275, forward strand.
GTGGTAATCAAAAAAAGGCGGCCTTCCAATCGAGAAGGGCCGCCTTTTTTTATTGTAATCCGGTGCAGCGGCTTAATGCTTGAACGACCGCTGGCCGGTGTACTTCATCGCCACCTGGGGCCGGGCCTCGTTGCAGGCCTGGATGGTCTGGTAGTCCCGGGCCGAGCCGCCGGCCTGGAGGATGGAGGTCACGCCCTCCCTGATCCCGACATCAACGCCGTCCCGGAAGGGAAAGAAGGCATCGGAGATCATCGCCGAGCCGGGCAGGCCGGCGCGATCTTGCCTGGTCCTGGCGTCAATGGCCTCTTTGTCCGCCATGTCCCGCTTACCCTTGTCGATCTCCAGGACCATGTCGGCATAGGGGATGCCATGGGTGTCGAAACAGATAATGTCGGCATATTTGATATATGCCTTATGCACCGCGATTTCCGCCACCCCGACCCGGTCCTGCTCGCCGGTGCCGATGCCCACGGTGCAGCGGTCCTTGACATAGATGACCGAGTTGGAGGTCACCCCGTGCTCCACGGCCCAGCCGAAGAGCATATCATCGATCTCCTGCCGGGTGGGCTCCCTTTGCACTGCATATTCCCGGCCCTTGTAGGTGGTGACCGCCGGTTTCAGGTCAGCCGCCGAGCGGATCGAATTGATTGCCGACTGCTGGACGATGATCCCGCCGTCGATCAGGCTCTTGAAATCAACAAAACGAAAATTCTCAAAATCGGCCAGCCGGTCGATCCGGCTCATCCGGATGATCCGGAGATTCTTGCGGGACTTGAGCATATCCAGGCTGCGCTCCTCGAACTCAGGGGCGCAGACCACCTCCAGGTAGTTATCCTTTATCAGCTCGGCAGTGGCTGCGTCGCAGGCCCGGTTCAGGATCAGGGCCCCGCCGAAGGCGGCGATCCGGTCGCAGCGGTTGGCCCTGTTGTAGGCGTCGGCCAGGGAGGTGCCACAGGCGGCGCCGCAGGGGTTGTTGTGCTTGAGGATAACCGCGGCCGGCTGGTCCATCAGGTACTTGATGATGTTGAGCCCGTTGTCCACGTCGGTCAGGTTGATCTTGCCCGGATGCTTGCCCACCTGGAGCATGTCCTCCACCGCAATGCCGCTCACCAGGCCGTTGCCAGGCTCGATAAAGGCGCAGTCGCCCAGAACCAGGTTGCCGTTGACCAGTTCATAGAGGGCCGCCTCCTGGTCCGGATTTTCGCCGTAGCGGACCCCGCGCTCGTCCACGGTGCCGTCCTCCAGGGTGATCTTCCAGGTCCTTTTGCGATAGACCAGGGTCTGGTCGCCAAAGGATATCTTCATCTCCAGGGGGAAATGGTCTCCCAGGATGGTGGTGTACATTTTCTTTAGATCAGCCATGGTTCAGCTCCTGTATCTGTTTGATTTATCCCTGTAAAAAATTATATCTGTATATGGTCCGCCGGTTCTTGTCGATTTGGCCGACAAACGAATTTATAATTTTTAATCGGTTGCCGGTCAATCCGCAAGCTGAAAACTCGGGTCCCAGTCCTTGCGGACCGGGTCGTAACCCTTCCGGCGGATCGCTGAACAGACCTGGTCAATGGTGCGCTGGTCGCCGATGCTGAACTGTTCCCCTTCGGTGTGGGGATGGCTGTATCCGCCCGGGGCGGTGCAGGAGCCGGCCGAGTAGCGGGTCGGCCCCAGGCCGACCATGCCGTCGCGGAACCGGGCCTCTTCCCGGGTGGAGAGAACAATGCCCGCATCCGGGTCAAAGATCCTTAAGGCAAAGATCAGTTGGCTCAGGTCCCTTTCACTGACCAGGGTAAGGGGCTCGAAACCGCCGGCCGCCGGCCGGAGCCGTGGAAAGGAGACGGTGAGCGCGGTCCGCCAGAAATTCTTGCGCAGCCAGGCCAGGTGCAGTCCCAGGGCCAGGCCCTCGGCCCGCCAGTCGGAAAGGCCGAGCAGGGCGCCGATGCCGACCTCGCGCATCCCGGCCCGGGCCACCCGGGCCGGGGTCTCAAGGCGGAAGTCAAAATCGCGTTTCCGCCCGGCCGGGTGCATGGCGCCATAGACCGCCCGGTCATAGGTTTCCTGGTAAACCGCCACCCCGGTGATCCCGGCCCGAAAGAGCCGAACATACTCATCCGTGGCCAGGGGCTGCACCTCGATGGAAATGGCGGCAAACCTCTGCCGCAGCCGCTGGGCCAGTTCTTCCAGATACTCCACCCCCATCTTGCCCGGGGCCTCTCCGGAAACCAGCAGGATATGGTTGAATCCGCGCTGGTGAAGGATCTCGGCCTCGGCCGCCGCCTGGTCAATGGTCAGCAAACAGCGTTCGATGCGGTTGTCGGCCGAGAACCCGCAGTAGAGACAGTGGTTATGACAGAAATTATGGATATAGATCGGCGCATAGATCTGGGTGGTGCGGCCGAACCGCATGGCGGTGATCCCGGCGGCGGCAACAGCCATTTGCGGCAGGTAGGGGGCTGCTGCCGGCGACAGCAGGGCGGCCAGGGTGCTGATCCCCGGATGCGGGCCGGCCAGGGCCCTTTCCACCTCCGGCGCGGTGCAGGCGGAGATAATATCCCTGAGGCGTTGAAAATCCGGCAGTGTGAACATGGTTAAGTTAACGAAAAAACCTGAATATTTTTTCAGAAGGCCGGGCTATTCCTTGAGAAAGTCCAGCCCGGTCAGGGGCGACGAGGCCTCGGCCTGTTTGCTTCTTGGCCCCAGCCCGGCCTCGAATGCCTCGCGGCCGGCAATAACCGCCCGGGCAAAGGCCCGGGCCATCCGCACCGGGTCGCCGGCCACCGAGATCGCGGTATTGACCAGCACCGCATCGGCGCCGATCTCCATGGCCTCGGCCGCATGGGAAGGGGCGCCCAGGCCGGCATCCACCACCACCGGCACCCGGGCCTGCTCGATAATGATCTCCACCTGTAACCTGGTCTGGAGACCGAGGTTGGTGCCGATGGGCGCGCCCAGGGGCATCACCGCGGCAACGCCGGCATCCTGGAGCTTCAAGGCCAGGATCGGATCGGCATTGATATAGGGCAGGACCTTGAAGCCCTCCTTGACCAGTTCCTCGGCAGCGTAAAGGGTCTCCACCGGATCGGGCAGCAGGGTCCTCGGGTCCGGAGTGACCTCCAGTTTCAGCCATTCGCCGGCGCCCGCGGCCCGGGCCAGCCGGGCCAGGCGGACCGCCTCGGCCGCGTCCCGGGCCCCGGAGGTATTGGGCAGGAAGATATACTTCTTCCGGTCGAGAACACCCATGATATCATCGGCCGGATCATCCAGGTCCACCCGGCGCAGGGCCACGGTGATCATCTCGCAGCCCGAGGCCTCGATGGCCTGTTTCAAGATTCCGGCAGAGGAAAACTTGCCGGTCCCGAGCAGGAGCCGGGAGCGAAAGGCGTGGCCGGCAATGGTCAGCATTTATCCTCCTCCGACAAAACGTATGAGTTCAAGGATGTCGTTTTCAGCCAGGGCCAGGGAGTCATATTCATCACGCCGCACTATCCTGCCGTTATGTTCGGCAACAATCGCCTCCGGGTCGAGTTCCAGTTCCCTGACAAGGGAGATAAGGATGGTGGCCGGGGCAATCTCTTTTTGTTTGCCGTTAACGATTATGTTCATGGTTTGCTCCAAACGGGAAAACTATCCATTTTAATCCATTCCCGGCAAAAGTAGCAAGACCTGATTGGCTTTCCTGTTGGTCGCGGCGGAGCGGAACATTGCTCAGGTCCCGGCACCGGTTCCGCCAATTGCCGCTGCCAGCCGCCGGATAAAAAAAGGCGCAGCCCGGGCTGCGCCTTATATACACCTGTTTGCCTGGTTCCGCACGGCGGATAAGGCCCTGTTCTCTTTTCAGTATGACGCCCGGCCGGGCACTATCCTGCTGTAAACATTCAGTAAACCCCCTCCTGTCGGGAAAGGGGTTTTCTTCTACCAACGGCCGCTCCATTGAAAAGGGCCGGCTGTTCATAAACAGGCTATCAAGCAGGAACTCGCTTCGCCGCAACGGCGATTCGGAACCCATAAGCATATCCTGCCGAAGTTGTTTTAAATTCCGCTTTTGCCGTCACGGCCGCGGCTCAGGGTCCGCTACACCGTTCGGTATAAGAAAACCCCTTTCCCGGTCCAACCTCAAACGTACGGGGTTTACCGAAACCTTAC
>JAKITW010000052.1 GCA_021647905.1 Desulfobacterales bacterium
GCCGAAGTTGTTTCAAATTCCGCTTTTGCCGTCACGGCCGCGGCTCAGGGTCCGCTACACCGTTCGGTATAAGAAAACCCCTTTCCCGGTCCAACCTCAAACGTACGGGGTTTACCGAAACCTTACCAGGAACTCTTTACAGGTCTCACCCTAACCCCTTGGTATTTCAGATGATCCCCTTTTATGAAAGTCGTTCCCAGGCGCCGGCCTTGCCATGCAGGTTAGTAGCGCATCGTTATTAACGGCCAGGGGCCGGAAGAGATGGGGCGTGTTGTTGGTCGGTTCAATCATCGTGGCAAAGAAGCTGTTGCCAGTTCTCCCGTAAGAATTCCAGGGCATCGTAATTGGTCAGGTCGAGATGAAGCGGGGTGATGGAGACCAGGCCGCTGGCCACTGCCCGGGAGTCGCTGTCCGTACCGTTGTCCCAGGAGGGGGTGCCGCCGCCGATCCAGTAATGCTGCCTCCCCCGGGGGTCCCGGGTCTCCTTGATGGCGTTGTCGTAGGCCAGGCGTCCCTGGCGGGTGAAACGGATTCCTTTGAGTTCCGCAATCGGCCGGTTGGGTGCATTAACGTTTAAGAGGGTGTCGCGGGGCAACCCCTGTTCCAGGATCAGGGCCGCGACCTTGGCACCAATCCGGGCCGCGGTTTCAAAGAGAAAGGGCTCCTCGCCGGCCAGGGAGACCGCCATCGAGGGGATGCCGAGCATGGTCCCTTCGATGGCCGCGGATACGGTGCCGGAATAGCTGATATCATCGCCCAGGTTGCCGCCCGGATTGATGCCGGAGATTACCAGGTCCGGCTTTTTTTCAAGTATCTTGTTGATGCCGATGGTGACGCAGTCGGTGGGAGTGCCGTCAACGGTATAGGTGTGGTCGTTGATTGCGGTTACCCGGAGGGGCCGGTGCATGGTCAGGGAGTGGCTGACCGCGCTGTTGTCCCGGGTCGGGGCGATGATCACCGCCTTGCCCAGTGGCTGCACGGCGGCAAACAGGGCCGCCAGGCCCGGGGAGCGCACCCCGTCGTCATTGGTAACCAGGATGAAAGGCATGGTGGTTAGGTTTCACCGGAAAGAAGGTTTTTCTTCAAAGAAATTCTTGTCATAGCTGCGGGCGGCGAACATATCCATCTGCTGCCGGTAATAGCGCCCGTTGGCAGGGTCCCGGGCAATGGCCTGTTGCTCCGCGGCCAGGGCCTCTTGCTGGAACCCGTTTGCCCATAAGGAGGTGGCCAGGGTGTCGAGGATATAGCCGGTGGCCTTGAGTTTGACCGCGCGGCGGGCCAGGACCAGGGCCCGCCGTGGATCGCGGACCCTTTTTTCATCACTCATTACCAGCAGCCAGGCCAGGTTGTTCAGCACCTCGGGGTGGAGCGGCTGCAGGGCCAGGGCCTGTTCGTAGGCCTGTTTTGCCTCGTAGTCCAGGCCGCGCGCCTGCTGCAGGTCTCCCATCAGCCGCAGCCAGATCATGTTTTTAGGCTCCTGCCTGATTTTCTGCCTGAGTACCGCCTCGACGAACTTGTTCTGGGAGGTGGTCTTTAACAGCTCCATGGGCGCGCTCTGGAGAAACCCGGCCGCACTGCCCAGCACAACCAGGTAGAGAATGAGGGCCGCGTATACCTTGCGGTCGTGGCGCTTGATCAGGCCGGGGTTTTTCCGGCATTTCTGCAGGTAGTCGACCCGCTGGCCGATGCCGAAATGGTGCCAGCTGGGCAGGTCGCGGGTATTGCCGCTCAGCCAGCCGATTTTTTCCAGGGACTGGATCAGGGGCTCGCTGTTGCCGGTGGCGGTGAACACATACAGGTCGGCCTGCCGTTCGAAGTTACGCATGAAAAAGCCGAACACATAGCGAAAATAGAGGATCATGATCACAAAGAGCGGCAGGGTGCCCCAGAAGGCGATCCCGGCCTCGGGATCACTGTGGGTGAAACTGAGGATGGAGTAAAACTGGCTGGAGCTTAACAGCAGGTAGAAGATGGGGTTGGCGATCATGCTGACGGTCAGCCCGAAGCCGAGAAAAAGGAGCAGGTAGAGATGGAGATGATATTTTTTCACATGGCCGATTTCATGGGCCATTACCGCGTCCAGCTCCTCAAGGGTCAGGGTCTGGAGCAGGGCCGGGGTGATGAGCAGATAGCGGAGCCGTTTGGAAAGACCCATTACCCCGGCGCTGATCGCCTGGCCTTCGAACAGGGGCCAGAGCAGGATGTCGGAACAGGCGAACTTCTGTTCCCGGCAGAATTTTTCTATATGGGACCGGAGCGGCCCGGCCGGCAGCGGGGTGCAGTTCCAGACCCGGCGGATCAGGGCCGGAAAGGCCAGGGCCAGTCCGACAAAGATGACCAGCAGCAGGACCGGTTCACCCCAGGGCGAGGCGGTGAACTGCTTGACCGCTGGAAAGGGCAAGAGTTGCAGCAGGTCGAAAACGAGCGAGATGATCAGCCAGGGCAGGACAAGCGGCAGGTTGGCCTTGAGGTTGGACAGGACAAAGGCGGCGGCCCGGTACTCCCGGGCAAATATCCGTTGATAACTGGCCCGGGCGACGAGCCACATGACGGCCAGATACCCGAAAAAAAGGGCCACCCCGGCCAGATCGACCAGGATGGGGAGCTGGCCGGCCAGGGGCAGTTTGCCAAAGTAAAATTTGCAGTCCAGAAGATAGACGTCAACCGCAAAAAAGAGGATCCCCAGGATGGAGTGTTTCTGTTCCGCGGCAAAGTACTGCCTGCTGGTGCGGACCCGGCCGTTCCGGTGGGTGAAACGGACCAGGAAGAAATAGAGGGCCGCCTTGGCCAGAAAGAAGAAAAACGCCTCGCCCGGGGAAAGCAGCGGGGCCTGGGGGATGCTGTTGGTCGTGAGCAGGAGGATAACGACCAGCAGGTAGAGGAGGTTGTTGTAGATCAAGGCGTAGTTCCTAAAATAAGGATAATGACCGGTGTCGTCGTTGCCAGGGGGTTGCCCGCCAAATTAACGGGAAGCCCGGAGGGTGGCGGGCAACAAGGGAGAGAGGGTGACGCCCGTCCGCGGATGCGTTCCCGGGGCACTGCCGCCTTCTTGCGGCGGCGAGCTATTACGATTTTTTATAATGGCTGGTGTCCTGCCAGGACTATATCGATTCGTTAATTCCGGGTCAAGCAAAACCAGGGGGGTGCGGACCGGGAGTTTTTTGTTGGCTCAATTTTTGTCGGTCTCGCAACAACCCGCTCGACGGACGTGATTCGTCTTGTAACTTGTTGATTTTATTGGGTGGCATTTGAAGCCTTTCGGGTTGTTACGAGTTCATCAATTTTTGTTTGTTGACAAACCGCCAGATATCGGTTTAATCTTAAAAATTAACCTGAAAGAGGGCCTATAGCTCAGTTGGCTAGAGCCACCGGCTCATAACCGGTCGGTCCCTGGTTCGAGTCCAGGTAGGCCCACCATTTTGATCTGGCGCGGAACAGGGCCGGCTATCGGCTGAGAAACAAGCAAACCCCGGTTGCCAGGTTACAGAGGGCCCGTTTGACAACCATGGAATGGATGGACGCAAATAAACGGTACCGGTTTCTCCCCTGGTTTTTTCGCCGGGAACAGCGGCCCCGGAGGTTTCTTCCTCTTGGCGGGGCGGAACCAACCAGACAGTATCTTGAGCAAAGGTGCACCCGAACAGACGGTGTGCCTTTTTTCTTTTAGCGAACACGGGTCATCAGGAAAAAAGAATGGCGCAGGCCCTGACCGTACAAGACATACTGTACTCCATCGAAGAGATTGCCCCCTCTTCCCTTGCCGAGACCTGGGACAACGTCGGCCTGCTGGTGGGCAGCCCGTCCCAGGAGGTCTCCGGCCTGCTGGTCGCCCTGGACCCCACCGAAGAGGTCCTGAACGAGGCCCTGGCCCGCGGGGCAAATACCATTATCACCCACCACCCCCTGATCTTCCACCCCCTGAAAGCAGTTGTCATTGATGAACCGGTCGGCCGTTTTTTGAAACAGGCCCTGGCCGAAAATATTGCCGTGGTCGGATGTCATACCAACCTCGACGTGATTGCCGGCGGGGTGAGCGACGCCCTGGCCGCCGCGTTGAAACTGCAAGACACCAGGCCCCTGGCGGACACGGCCGCGGATATCGGTTTCGGCCGTATCGGTACCCTGGCCGAGCCGGTGCCGGGCGAGATGCTTATAAGCCGGGTGAGCGCGGCCCTGTCACTTCCAGGGGTAAACGTGGCCGGCCCCCTGCCGGCCATGGTGGAGACGGTGGCGGTTTGCGGCGGCAGTGGCTCGGATCTGGCCGGGGCTGCCTATCGGGCCGGGGCCCAGCTTTATCTTACCGGCGAAATCAAGCACAGCACGGCCAGGTGGGCCGAGGCCAGCGGCTTTTGCTTGGTGGATGGCGGCCATTTTGCCACCGAACGGCCGGTGGTGCGGCTGCTGGCCGCCACCCTGGCGCAACTCTCCCGCAAGAAAGGGTGGAACATACCGGTGATGGCCGCGGACCGGGAACAGAACCCGTTTACATTTCATCCTGTCAAGGAAACCACGGGATGAACTTTATATAGGGCCGGCCCGCCGGGCCGACACATCTTGCAAGGAAGAAAGATTTGTCGGTCGCGCAATAAATCGCGAGACGGACGTGTGTCACGTTGTAACCTCTTGATTTCACAGGGTGGCATTTGAAGCCTTTCGGGTTGTTAGGAGTTCATCATATTTGTCGGTCTCGCAACAACCCGCTCGACGGACGTGATTCGTCTTGTAACTTGTTGATTTTATTGGGTGGCATTTGAAGCATTTTGGATTGTTACGCGTCCATCATATTTAACAGAGATCTTAATTTATAGAAAACAACGGAGGAGACAGCCAATTGAACGAGGTAATCAAAAAACTAACGGAGTTACAGGTTATTGATCTCGAGATAGCGCAACTGGACGGAAAAATGGCGGCCGCGCGGGAGGAACTGGACAGACACCGCCAGGCGTACCAGGAGCGCCAGGACTCGATGGCCGAACTGCGGGAAAAAGTCGCGGCCATTGATGTCCGTCGCCGGGACCTGGAGGCCGAGCTTGCCGATGAAACGGGACGGATCAAGGAGCGCCAGTCCAAAATGATGCAGGTCCAGACCAACCGTGAGTACCAGAGCCTGTTAAAGGAGATTGAGGACGCAAAAAGGGCGAACAAGGAGCGGGAAGAAGAGATCGTCCAGCTGATGGAGCAGAAAGAGTCCCTGGAAACGATTCTTGCCGAGCAGAGTTCCCTTTGCGAGGGTGAGGACAAGGAGATTGCCAAGGAAGAAAGGTCGGCCAAGAGACTGATCGCCAAGTTGACCTCCGCGAAGGCCGCCATTAAGAAAAAAAGAACCGCCCGGGCCAAGGGGTTCAAGGATCCGCTGCTCAAGAAATATGATATGCTTCGTTTCCGGCGCAACGGCAGGGCGGTGGTCGGGGTGACCGACGGTGTCTGCCAGGGATGCTTTATGAGTATTCCGCCCCAGCAGTACAACGAGGTGCTCAAGGGTGACAAGATGTTGTTCTGCCCGACCTGCCAGCGTATTCTCTATCATCAGCTGGAGCAGGAGGCGGAACAGAAGGCCGCGGCAAAGTGAGCAGAAACCGGAGCATTGATGAACAGCAGGGTTGCACACAGGGCGCTGGCTGAATGGTGTTTGAAATTTTAGAACTCTTTACGGGTTCATCAAGTTTGTCGGTCTCGCAACAACCCGCTCGACGGACGTGATTCGTCTTGTAACTTGTTGATTTTATTGGGTGGCATTTGAAGCCTTTCGGGTTGTTACGGGTTCATCAAGTTTGTCGGTCTCGCAACAACCCGCTCGACGGACGTGATTCGTCTTGTAACTTGTTGATTTTATTGGGTGGCATTTGAAGCCTTTCGGGTTGTTACGAGTTCATCAAGTTTGGAGCGGGTGCATGGTCGCTGGTCCGCCGCAGGCGGGCCAGAGGAAAGTCCGAACTCCGCAGGGCAGGGTGGTTCGTAACGCGAACCCCGGGCGACCGGGGGAAAGTGCCACAGAAAAGATACCGCCGCTTGTCGGTAAGGGTGAAATGGCGAGGTAAGAGCTCACCGCTTTCATGGTGACATGAAAGGCATGGTAAACCCCACCCGGAGCAAGACCAAATAGGAAAACGTCCGAGGGCTGCCCGTCCGATGTTTTCGGGTAGGTCGCTGGAGGTGCCGGGCGACCGGCATCCTAGAGAAATGATCATGGTCCGTCTGAGGCGGATACAGAATTCGGCTTATAGCCCGCTCCAATTTTTTTTACCTGGAATCGCTTGATCCAGGTTGTACGCTGTGCTGCCAAAGTCCCGCGCCGGTGGCTTTGGCAGTTTTTATTTGTCTTTGTCAAGGTGGTGCGCAACGAGACCACTGCCTGGAGGAAACGTCCGGTGATTACAGGGAGGCGAAACCCATGACCAGCATGCTCCGCACCGCGGCCATTGTGCCGGCGGCCGGCAGCGGCATCAGGATGGGGTTGCCCGGACCCAAGCAGTTTTACGACCTGGACGGGGTGCCGATTCTTGTCCATACCGTCCGGGTCCTGGCCCGGGTTGGCGGGCTGGACGGTATCGTGCTGGTGGTCCCGGCCGACCAGCTGGCCCGGACCAGGGAGATGGTGCTTGAGTATCAATTGGAGCGGGTGCTGGGGGTGGTGGCCGGCGGCCGCCGGCGCCAGGATTCGGTCAGGGCCGGCCTTGATTTTCTGCCGGACAGCGTCGAACTGGTGCTGGTCCATGACGGGGTGCGGCCCTTTGTCACCCCGGACCTGGTAGAGGAGTGTCTGCGCCAAGCCGATGTTGTTGGCGCCGCCATGGCCGCGATCCCGGTCAAGGATACCCTGAAAACAGTGGCGGATCTTCAGGTGGTGAAGACCGTGGACCGGGAGCAGCTCTGGCAGGCCCAGACCCCCCAGGCGATGCGGGTCGATCTTCTGCGCCGGGCATTGATTGTTGCCGAGGAAAAGGGGATGACCGGCACCGACGAGGCATCACTTCTGGAGGCGGTCGGCTGCCCGGTCACCGTGGTTCCGGGTTCTGAACGGAATATCAAGATCACCCGGCCGGAAGATCTCCGGCTGGCCGAGGCGATTATGCATCATGATCACCCCCGGACCGTCCCTGCCGCCATGCGGGTGGGGCACGGCTACGATGTTCATCAGCTGGTGGTGGACCGGCCCCTGGTTCTGGGCGGGGTAACCATCCCCCACTCCCTGGGCCTGGCGGGTCATTCCGATGCCGATGTCCTGACCCATGCCCTGTGCGATGCCGTCCTGGGGGCCCTGGGGGCCGGCGATCTTGGCCGGCATTTTCCGGATACCGATAAAAAATATAAGGATATCCGTAGCCTGCGCCTACTGGAACAGGTCATTGCCATGGCTGCTGACCGGGGGTATCTGCTGGCCAACGCTGATATCACCGTGGTGGCGCAACGGCCCTGCCTGGCGGAGTTTGTGCCGGAGATTGTCGTCAACCTGGCCACTGCCTGCCAAGTGGACCAGACGGCTGTCAACTGCAAGGCAACCACCACCGAGAAGCTGGGGTTTGCCGGTCGCGAGCAGGGCATAGCCGCCCACGCGGTAGTTCTTTTGAGCAAGAACTAGTACTTATTTGCAGTGTAGAAAACCATGTCCTCAGGGCGTGGTCAGAGATGTTTGTCGGTCTCGCAACAACCCGCGAGACGGACGTGTGTCATGTTGTAACTTGTTGATTTTATTGGGTGGCATTTGAAGCATTTTGGATTGTTACGCGTCCATCATGTTTGGCTTTGCCTGAAAATCGTGCTCGTGTACGTTCACGAGCACGAGCACGGTTCTCAAACCATCCCCTTCCAGGGGTTAACTCAATACCGCCACCCAGCTAGTACTTATTCTTGCCGATTCGGATCATTGCCCGGAGAAAGCGGATAGGTGGCTTCGATGCTGTGGATCGCCCCCTTTGGGGTGAGGCGGCTGCAAAAGAGGTGGAATTCGGCCACTGCAAAGGGCTTGCTGGTAAAAAGATTGTTGCCGGCCAGGAATTGGCCGATTTTGTTGGCCGGCGCGTTGTTCAGCCTGGCCAGGGTGATGTGGGGACTGTATTTGCGGCCCTCCGGCTTCAGTCCCTGGCGAACCAGGGTCGCTTGCACCTGGTTGCGCAACCGGACCAGGGCCTCATTGGCTTCAACACCTGCCCAGAGTACCCGCGGCGCTTTCCGGGGCGGAAAGTGGCCGACCCCCTTCAGCCGAAGACTGAAGCCCGGGGAGCGGACCTCGGTCAGCGCCTCCCTGATATCCTTGAAAACAGCGCCGTCCACCTCGCCGATGAAGCAAAGAGTGAGGTGGACCTGGTCGGCGGCCAGCCACCGGGCCCCGGGGATGCCGAAACCAAGATCAACAAGCTGCATCTTTATCCGGGCCGGCAGATCGATGGCTGTGAATAGTCTGGGCATTTTTTCAACCTATGCGGTTTTTGCGAACAAGCGGGACAATCATTCAGACACAACCACTCACAGGGTGGCGCGACCACCTGTTGAGTAGACTCTTTGCCCTGTGAGAGTTTACATTCAGACGGCAAAAATAACCGTTTCCCCTGGCAAAGAAAACAGGAAAAATCCGGGCCATTAAGAGGAGAGAGTTTCCGTGGGCAACGAATCAGATGCTGGAGGTGCTCCGCTGGCCTGGCAGATGGACTGGCAGGCGGTGGACACCGTGCTCCTGGATATGGACGGCACCCTGCTCGACAAGCATTTTGACGATTATTTCTGGGAACATTATCTGCCCGGGGTCTATGGGGCCAGGCATGGGCTGGGCCTGGCCGCGGCCAGGGAGCAGCTCCTGGCCGGCTACAAGAAGATCGAGGGCACCCTGGAGTGGACCGATCTGGACTACTGGTCCCGGCAACTGGGCCTTGATATCCCGGCCCTGAAGATGAAGATCGATCACCTGATCGATGTCCACCCCTATGTGATCGATTTTCTCAAGTACTGCCGGGGGCTCGGCAAAAAGGTGTACCTGGTCACCAACGCCCACTCCAAGACCCTGGAGATCAAGATGGGCAAAACCGCGCTGGGCGACTATTTTGACCGGATCATCTGTGCCGGGGAAGTAGGGATGGCCAAGGAGGATCCGCTCTTCTGGGAGCGGTTGGAGCGGATGCTCGGTTTTGACCGGCAGCGGACCATGCTCGCCGATGATACCGAACAGGTACTGCTCTCCGCCCGCCAGTACGGGATGGGGGTGCTGATTTTTGTGGCCCGGCCCAGCAGCCAAAGCCCCATCGTCTTTTCCTCGCTTTTTCCTTCTATCGTCTACTTCAAGGAATTGATCCTCCCATAAACGGGTAAGGGTAAGGTGCCCTGTCCACTGTCCGCGCTCGTCCGGCAACGGACGTTAACCGATCGCCCGAGGGCGGCCTCCCCCTTTATTCGTAACCGTTACGGGCCGTAATAATAAAAACCTGGTAGCTGGCCCGGCAGCCGCCGTATCTGTTCTGAAACCAGTCATCGAGCCGGTCCAGCCGGGTCCGGGTGAAAACCGGGGTCCGTCTCCGCCGCCAGCCGCTGGTGCCGGTCTTTTTGATATGGGTCAGCAGGTCCCGGACCGATGGATACGGTTTGCAGATCAACTCCTCGGTGATGTTCACGGAAACCAGGTGGTTGTCAAATATCCGTTTCAGTTGTTTCCCGTCCGGAAAGGAGCTGGCCGCGGTGGCGATTTTTTCGCCCAGCACCTGGCTGGCCCCCTGTCCCAGTTCTTCCAGGGTCCGGGGCCCGAAAAGCACGCCCGCGAAGCGGCCGTCCGGGGTCAGCAGGCGGTGGATATTGGCCACTGCCTGTTCAAGATCGCCAAACCACTGCATGGAGCCGTTGGCAGTGATCAGTTGAAATTTTTCGTGCTTTTCGGCCTGGGCAAGGAACCGTTCCCCGTCGGTACAGTAAAAATCAGTGTTGGCAAAACCGGCCAGTTTATGGCGGGCCGCGGCAACCATTTCCGCGGAAAAATCAAGGGCCAGGATCCGGGCCCCGGGAAAGCGGGCGGCCAGCTCCAGGGTATAGTTGCCAGTACCGCAGCCAAGCTCGAGAATTTTTTTGATCGACCCGGTTCCGGCCTGTTCGGCAACGGCCCTTGCCAGGGTCCGGGCCGTTTCCAACTGGACCTCGGCCTGCTCGTCATAGGTAGACGCGGCCCGGGAGAATTTTTGCCGGATAGTGTCCTTTTTTACGGCGCGGTTGAGTGAACATTCCGGTGCCAGAAAGGGAAGATGGCCGGAGTTATTGACAATTTCCACGCCAGCGCCAGCCGGATCGACCATTTCCGTTACCGGGGCGATGATATCCTTGCGGCCATGGATGATCCGGACGGCAACCCCGGCCGGGGGACGGCTGTCGGCCCCGGCCAGGTAGTCAAGGCCGCGATGGAGCAGGTCCAGGGTATGGGCGCTGATATTCTTTTCATATTCCGGCTGCAGGGTGGCCACAAATTCCCGGGCCGCGGCCCGGTGGCCGAGAAAACATTTCCGGTAAAAGTCAATAAGAAAATCCCTGGGGTCCCGGTCCAGGTCCTGGTGGAGTCGGCGGATTTCCGCCGCCGGCCAGCGGCGCCGAAGCGATATCAGGGTCAGGCTCCGTACCAGGGCCGGATGGGCCCGGGCAAAATCAAGGGCCAACAGACCGCCCATGGACCAGCCCACCAGATCGATTCCCCCTAGCTGCTCCTGTTGGACAAGGGCGGCAAGATCGTTGACCAGGGTCGCGGGGTCGAGCAGGGAGTCCGGGTAGATCCAGCAGGGCGGCGGGACTATCAACCGGCTGATTTGCCCGTCAAATCCCCAGCCCGGCAGGAACACGGTATCAGCCCCGGGAGATGTATGAAAGGTGTGGCGCATGGGGGAGAACATAAGGGTTGATGGGGTGTGGCGCAAGGAGAAAGCAATCAGCGCGTCGCTGCGCTGGCAGGAGTCAGAGCAGCTCCAGGAGGTGTTCGGCCGCCTCCCGGAGGTCTTCCGTCCGGTGGTGGCGGGTGATGGAAAAGCGCAG
Source organism: Desulfobacterales bacterium (assembly GCA_021647905.1). NCBI lineage: Bacteria > Pseudomonadati > Thermodesulfobacteriota > Desulfobacteria > Desulfobacterales > Desulfobacterales bacterium. The sequence goes on from JAKITW010000052.1 coordinate 10,993, forward strand.
CCGGGCGGTTCCCTCGGGCACGGTGGGCGGCCGCACCGCAGTGGCATAGATGCCCTTTTCGCGCAGTTGCCCGGCCATGGCCATGGCCTTGTTGCCGCTGCCGATCGGAATCGGCACGATCTGCGATGGGCCGAGATCCATGTTCAGTCCCCCTGCCTTGAGCAGCTCCTTGAACAGGTCCGCCTTGTCGTGCAGTTCCCGGCCCAGGCCCGGTTCTTCCCTGATAAGGGTGATCGCGGCCAGCGAGGCGCCGACCACTGCCGGCGGCAGGGCGGTGGAGTAAATAAAGCTCCGGGCCCGGTTGACCAGAAAGGAGATCATCTCCTGGCCGGCGGCCACATAGGCGCCATAGCTTCCCAGGGCCTTGCCAAAGGTTCCCATGGCAATGTCCACTGCCGCGCCGACCCCGTCTTCCTCGATAACCCCGCTGCCGGTGGGGCCGAATAATCCGGTGGCGTGGGCCTCGTCCACCATCAGCAGACAGTCGTATCGGTTGCGCAAACTCGCCATTGCCGGGAGCGGACAGCGATCGCCGTCCATGCTGTAGATCGACTCCACCACCAGCAGGGCCCGGCGGAAACGGCCCCGTTTTTTTTTGAGCAGGGTTTCCAGGTGGTCGGCATCGTTATGGCGAAAGCGGATGATGGCGGCCCCGGAGAGCCGGCAGCCGTCATAGATGCTGGCATGGTTGAGCCGGTCGCTAAACACGGCGTCGCCCCGGCCGGTCAGGGCCGGAATCACCCCGATATTGGCAAGATAGCCGCTGCCAAAGAGGAGCGCCGCCCCGGTGCGCTTGAACCGGGCCATTTCCTTTTCCAGTTGGTGGTGAAGTTCCAGGGAGCCGCTCATCAACCGGGCCGCGCCAGCGCCGGCGCCCAGCTCTTCGAGCCACCTCCGGCCGGCGTCAATCACCAGCGGGTGTTCGCTCAAGGCCAGATAATCGTTGGAAGAAAAATCGATCAGTTCCTTGTTGTTATCTCCGTCCGCCAGCCGCAGCCGGCCATGACCCAGGCGGCGCAGCGGGGTCAGCTCCCGGAGCAGTCCGGCCTGGTAACGTTGTTTGAGATAATCGGTTAGGTTCATAATACGCCCCACCCGTCATGGTGGCGATAACATCGGAAGTCGATCGGGAGATGTTTTTTTGATGGTCCGGCAGGTAACCGAACCAGGTGAGACTCCGAACAGTCTTAATTCACCGCTTTCTCTGCGCCCCCTGCGTACTCAGCGGTAAAAATTTTGTTTTTACGAAGCCGTCATTTTTTGTCGGTCTCGCAACAACCCGCTCGACGGACGTGATTCGTCTTGTAACTTGTTGATTTTATTGGGTGGCATTTGAAGCCTTTCGGGTTGTTACGAGTTCATCATTTTTTAGGGGTTTTGCCTTTCTTAAGGCCGAAGATTCCACCCCGCTTGCTGCTGAAGGCAAAGCCCGGGCCGCCCCGTTTCCCCCGGCGCGCGCTCCGCTTCCGGGTTGGCGGTTTCTTTGCTGCTGGCGGCGCCGGCAGGGTGGCTGGCGCGTCTGTTTCCACAACCCCGTTGCCGCGGGCCTCGTCCACAAGCTGAAACAGGAAGATGCATTCCTTGAAATAACTCTTGCGCTGCAGCCATTTCGGCTGGTTTTCCCGGGGCTGGCCGGTAAAGAGCGGCAGGTGGGCGAGAAGCTGGGTTATCCGCTCCTTTATCGCGCGGCTGATACTCAGGTGGGCCAGGTTTTCGTCCAGCCGGCTCCGGATCATCCGGGACAGGGCATGGATCTGAGCCCCCTTGACCGTGACGGTCAAGAGATCGAACTCCGAGTCAGCCCAGGGGATGAACATGGTTGCCAGTAATAAATGATCGGCCAGCGGCCGGTCCTGCCGGGCGTGGACCCGGTCGATCACCCCGAGCAGGTTGCCGAGCAGGTCGCGGTGGCGGCCCGCCTCCGCATCGGTGGTGAGACAGGGTTCAAAAAAAGGCAGGATCCGGAAAAGCAGGCCGCTGTCCATGGCCAGTTTGCCCCAGGGCCTGAGCAGGTTGCCGTGCAGGTCCTTGAGCAGCTCGTCGCGAATCCGGGAGACCGGGCAGAGGTTCAGTTTGTCCCGGTGGCGCTTGATGGCTTCCCAGGTGTTTTCCTCCACCTGGAACCCGTTTCGGGCCGCATGGCGGATCACCCGCATCATCCGGACCGGGTCCCGGCTAAGACGGCGGTCCGGGTCGCCCACGGTCCGGATGATGCCGCGATTGAGATCCTCAACCCCGCCGATATAGTCGATGATGGTGGAATTTTCGATTTCGTAGAACAGGGCGTTGATGGTCAGGTCCCGGCGCCGGGCATCTTCCGCCGGGCTGCCGAAGGTGTTGTTGGCGGCCAGGATCTCATCGCTGCCGTTGCCGGTCACGTCGTACTCGCTCCTCCGGCGGAAGGTGGACACCTCGATGATCTTGTTGCCATGAAAAAATATCTGCACCAGCCGGAACCGCCGGCCGATCAGCCGGCTGTTCCGGAACAGCTTGCGAAGCTGACCCGGCCGGGCATCGGTACTGATATCAAAGTCCTTGGGTTTCTTGCCCAGGTAGAGGTCCCGGACCCCGCCGCCGACCAGGTAGGCAATATGACCGGCATCCCGCAGCCGGTAAAGGACCTTAAGGGCCTCCCGGTCGATATTTTTCCGGGAAATGGGGTGCTCGGACCGGGGAATTATTCGGGGTGCAGGGTCTTCAGCCGGCATGGTTCCCTTTGTGGAGGCCTCATCAGGTGGAGATAGCATGGTCATGGCGAAGCGCGCTGGCGGCGCTATAAGTTCAGGAAGCGGCCGGTTCCAGATAAACCGACTCGGCCTGGGAGACGAACTGATCAAACACCTCCCGTACCGTAAGGATCTCTTTCATTTTGTAGACGTTTTCACCGGAAAAAACCAACCCCTCCTCGATGTCGCCGTCATGGGCCTTGACCAGCCGGTCGGAAATGCAGAAATAGTGGTCGCACTTTTTCAAACATTTGTATTGGCAATCCCTGGTCTTCAGGTCCTCGCCGTTGAGCAGTTTTTCGGCAAAAGGGGTCTTAATGGCCCGGCCGGGCATGCCCACCGGCGAATGGATCAGGACCACGTCTTCTTTTTTGGCGTTGAGATAGGCCTGCTTAAAGGAGTCGGCCACCGAGCACTCCCTGGTCAGCACGAAACGGGTGGCGATCTGAACGCCGTCCGCCCCGTATTTATCCATCATCTCCGCCATCTCATAGCCATTGGTTATCCCGCCGGCGGCAATGAGCGGCACCTTGGAAACCACCTTGCGGATGGAGGGGAACAGGTCGCGCAGGGCCACGTCGGTCCCCAGGTGGCCGCCGGCCTCCTTGGCCTCGACAATGATCGCCGCGGCGCCCAGTTTTTCGGCGAGCCTGGCAAAGGCCGGCGAGGAAACGATGGAAACGATCGGGGTGTTGGTCTGCCGGCCGATCTTGAAGATGTCCCGGGAAAACCCGGCCCCGGTGATGATCATGTCAACCCCGGCCTCAATGGACGCCATGACCAGGTTATAGAAATTCTTCATGGCGTACATGATATTAACGGCAATAATCCCACTGGTCAGGGATTTTGCCTTGCGGATATCAGCCTGGAGCTCCTCGGTGGGGATGGACGAGCCACCGATGGTGCCGATGCCCCCGCAGTCCGCCACCGGAACGGCCAGGGCGGATGTAGAGACTCGGATTGACATTCCGCCCTGAATGATGGGAACAGCCGCCGTGTGGGGGCCGATTGTCAGAGGGGGCAGTTTCATCTTAAGTATTTCTCCGTAAGTAAGTAATATTTGGTTCCGACGAATATGCCCGGCTTGAAATGGTTTGTCAAGCTAAGCTTGTGCGGACAGGCCCTTCTTTTCTGCCATGCCGGCTTGACTTTTTCGGTGAATCAGGGGTAAACTTGCTTGTTTCTCTTCAAGCCCCGCAGGTATGATTTCCGCTTGCGGGCGATTTTTTTTGGACAACCTGATTAACTGTGATGAACTCGTAACAACTAGCGGGATGGCTAAGTAAGAATTTCGATATACAAGGTATGCCGAGCGAACAAAAATGCGCTACGATGCGGTAGATCGGAATTCTTACGACGCCATCAACTGTGGATAAAGCGTTAAGGAGTGGATGGTGACCATAAAGGCCCTGAAAGGGTTCAAGGATATCCTGCCCGATGAGGTGCATGTCTGGCAGTGGATCGAGGCAACTGCCCGGGATGTTTTTCACCGTTTCGGGTTTGCCGAGATCAAGGTGCCGATTCTTGAGAAGACCGATCTCTTCGTACGTTCCATTGGCGCGGCCACTGATATCGTTGAAAAGGAGATGTATACCTTTCAGGACCGCAACTCCGCCTCGGTAACCATGCGGCCGGAGGGAACGGCCCCGGTATTGCGGGCCTTTATCGAAAACGGGCTCCATGTTCGCCAACCGGTCAACCGGCTCTATACCATCGGCCCGATGTTCCGGCACGAACGGCCCCAGAAGGGACGCCTCCGCCAGTTTCACCAGCTGAGCGTTGAGGTGCTGGGCTCGAATCAGCCCCGGGTCGATGCCGAGTTGATGGCCATGGCCTGGCTGCTTTTGCAGGAGCTGGGGCTTTCGGCCGGCCTGCAGATCAACTCCCTGGGCTGCCGGGATTGCCGGCCGGCCTTTAAGCGGGCCCTGGAGGAGTTCCTCGCCCGGCTGAGCGGCAGCCTCTGCGATGACTGCCAGCGCCGCCGGAAAACCAACCCCCTGCGGGTGCTGGACTGTAAAAGCGCCCTTTGCCAGGAACACTACCGGTCAGCGCCCTCCATCCTCGACCATCTCTGCCAGGAATGCGATGACCATTTCCAGGCCACCGGGCAGGGGTTGCGGGATCTTGATATTCCCTTTGAGGTCAACTCGTTCATGGTCCGCGGCCTTGATTATTATACCCGCACCACCTTTGAACTGCTCACCGATAAACTGGGGGCCCAGGCCGCGGTGGGCGCCGGCGGCCGCTACGACGGCCTGGTCAGCCAGTTGGGCGGGCCTGCCCTGCCGGGAATCGGATTCGGGATGGGCGTGGAGCGGCTGGTGCTCCTGGCCGGCCGGCAGAACCGGGCGCTTGCGGCCAACATTCCTGATCTCTATCTGGTCGCCCTGGGCGAGGCGGCCGCGGCCCGTGGATTCGTTCTGGTGAACACCCTGCGGGCCGTTGGGCTGCGGGTGGCCATGGACCATGAGGGCCGCAGCCTGAAGAGCCAGATGAAACAGGCGGACAAACAGGGGGCCAGGTACGCCCTTATCCTGGGTGATAACGAACTTGCGGCCGGGACCGCCCCCTTGAAGAACCTGGCCCGCAGCGAACAGGAAACAATAACCCTGCCCGGCAACGAGTTGCAGGGGTGGTGCGCTGCCCTGGCTGATAGACTTATAATTAAAGGATAAAGGAAAGGAGCACGATCTAATGGAAAGCATGGATGGACTCAAACGGAGTCATTCCTGCAACGAACTGGGGCCGGACCATGTCGGCCAGCAGGTAACCCTGATGGGCTGGGTGCTGCGGCGGCGGGACCACGGCGGCGTTATCTTCATTGATTTACGGGACCGCTGGGGGATTACCCAGGTGGTCTTCAACCCGGAGGACAACCAGGAGGTGCATGCCAGGGCCCATCAACTGCGCAGCGAGTGGGTGCTGGCGGTGCGGGGCAAGGTGGTCAAACGGCCCGGAGAGATGGAGAACCCCAACCTGGCCACCGGCGCCATTGAGGTGCTGGTGGATGAGTTGCGCGTTTTGAACAGCAGCCTGACCCCGCCGTTTCCCCTGGACGAGGAGGGCGCGGTTTCCGAGAACCTGCGGCTCAAGTACCGGTACCTGGACCTGCGGCGGCCGGCAATGGCCGCCAACCTCCAGCTCCGGCACCAGGCGTGCCGGGCGATCCGTACCTATCTCGACAACCTGGATTTTCTCGAAATCGAGACCCCGATGCTGACCAGGTCCACCCCGGAAGGGGCGCGGGACTACCTGGTTCCCAGCCGGGTCAATCCGGGCAAGTTCTACGCCCTGCCCCAGTCGCCCCAGCTTTTCAAGCAGCTGTTGATGATGTCCGGCATGGATCGCTACTACCAGCTGGTCCGCTGTTTCCGGGACGAAGACCTCAGGGCCGACCGCCAGCCGGAATTCACCCAGGTGGATATGGAGCTTTCCTTTGTCGAGGAGGAGGATATCTACTCCATTGTCGAGGGGATGATGGTCGCGCTTTTCCAGGCCACCGCCGGGGTCAGCCCGGTCCTGCCCTTTCCGCGGATGGATTATGACGAGGCCATGGCCCGGTTCGGCACTGACCGGCCGGATATCCGTTTCGGCCTGGAACTGGTCTCCCTGACCGAGGTGGTCAAAGACTGCGGCTTCAAGGTCTTCCGGCAGGTGGTGGAAAAGGGCGGCCTGGTCAAGGGCATCAATGCCAGGGGCTGTGCCGCCTTTTCCCGCAAGGAGTTGGACGGTCTCACTGCCTATGTCGGTCAGTTCGGGGCCAGGGGGCTGGCCTGGGTCAAGGTCAGGGAGGATGGCGAATGGCAGTCGCCGATTGCTAAGTTCTTTACCGGCCAGGAGCGGGCCGACATGGCCCAAACCCTTGGGGCCGGGCCCGGCGACCTCCTCTTCTTTGTCGCCGACCAGCCGGTGGTGGTCCACCAGGCCCTGTCCGAGTTGCGGCTGGAGCTTGCCCGCCGTCTCGAGCTTGTCGCGGACCAGACCTTCAGCTTTGTCTGGGTCACCGGTTTCCCGCTGCTGGAGTATGACCATGAGAAAAAGCGCCATACCGCGGTGCATCATCCCTTTACCGCGCCCCGGGATGAGGATCTGGCTTTATTGAAAACCGATCCCGGCAAGGTCATGAGCCGGGCCTACGACCTGGTGCTGAACGGCATTGAGATCGGCGGCGGCTCCATCCGGATCCATCGCAAGGATATCCAGGACCAGGTCCTGGCCGCCCTGGGCATCAATGCCCAGGAGGCAACGGACAAGTTCGGCTTCCTGCTCCAGGCCCTGGAATACGGGGCCCCGCCCCACGGCGGCATCGCCTTTGGCCTGGACCGGCTGCTGATGGTTCTGGCCGGCCGGGAGACCATCCGCGACGTCATTGCCTTTCCCAAGACCCAGAAGGCCACCTGTCCGCTCACCGAGGCGCCCTCCGGGGTGGCCCGCAAGCAGCTCACCGAACTCTATCTCCGGCCTGACTGGAAATAGGCGATGGAGGTCTTTTTCCTGGGGGTCGGCGAGGCCTGTGACCCGGACCGCGGCAACACCGCGATTGTGGTGCGGGCCGGAACCGGGCCGGAAAGACGCCAGGTATTGCTCGACTGCGGCTTTACCGCGGCCCACGCCTATTTTGGTCGTTTTTCCGCACCGGAGCTGGACGGGCTGTGGATCTCCCACTTTCACGGGGACCATTTTTTCGGGGTGCCGCTGTTGCTGTTGCGTCTTCGGGAAGAAGGCCGTACCCGGCCCCTGGTGATCCTCGGCCCGCCCGGCGGCCGGGAACGGATCATCGCGGCCATGGAGTTGGCCTACCCCTCTTTTGGCGCTGGTTTTGCTTTTCCGGTGGAATATAATGAGATGGAGGGTGGCGCAACAGTGACCGCGGCCGGGTTCGCCTGGCAGGCGGCCCGGAGCGACCACTCGGACTCCGCGCCCGGCCTGGCGGTGCGGCTGGAAGGTTCTGGCAAAAGCCTGTTCTACAGCGGTGACGGCCGGCCCACCGCAGAGACGCAGCGGCTGGCGTCCGGCTGCGACCTGGTGATCCATGAGTCCTTCAGGTTCCAGGGCGATACCCCGGGACACGGTTCAGTGGCCGGCTCACTGGAGTTTGCCCGCCAGGCAAGGGCGGCCCGGCTGGCCCTGGTCCATATCCAGCGGGAGGAGCGGCAGCGATACTCCCGCGAGCTTGCCAACATGGCGGCGGAGATCAACGATCTCGAACTGCTGGTCCCGGAGCCAGGCCAGAAAATTATCCTTTAAGCCAGTTGCCTTGTTATCCTTTTCTGTCCCCTGTCCCCTGTCCCCTGTCCCCTGTCCCCTGACTCCTGACTCCTGTCCCCTGACTATAGATACTCCCGCTTGACCTCGATCTCGGCCCGGCTCCTGAGCCGGTTCAGCCAGGCGGTCATCAGCGCCAGCCGTTTTTCCTTCTCCAGCCGGGCCTTGATCCCGGCCCGCTGTTCGGCAAACAGCTCTTCGGCCGGCGCTTTTTTTGCCTGCAGGCGGAAGACATAGAGGGTGGAGCCCTGCTCGACAATTTTTTCCGGGAAGGGCCGGTCCTCGGTCAGGGCGAATCCCTGCTCAATAATGGCGCCGGGCAGCATTGCCTTGCGGAAGGCGGCGTTGTTGGCCCGGGAGAAAAAGCCGGTCTGTTCAAGCGAGCCCCCGGCGGCCTTTACCGCGGCCGGCCAGTCATCCCCGTTTTTACCGGCCCTCAGCAGTTCCTCGGCCGCCTTCCGGGCCAGGGATTCGGCCCGGGCCGTGGTTGCCGCAACCCGGACCTGTTCCCGGACCTGTCCCAGGGGCTGGATCTCCGGGGCCTTGCGGTCCTCGGCAAAGATGATCGCATAGCCCTGGTCCAGGGTAACCAGGGAACTTAACTCGCCCTTTTTCAGGCCAAAGGCGGCCCGGATAAAGGCCGGGTCCCGGGGAACCGGGCCGGCCGGCGGCGCGCCCCTGGCAAAAAAGCCGGTCCGTTCCACCGTGGCCTCGCCGGTTGCGCCGTACTTGGCCAGGCTGCCGGCCATGATGATTTTTTCATAGGCCTGGTTGGCCGCGGCAAGGGCCAGGTTCCGGGCCCGGGTTTGTTTAAGTCCCGCGATGATCTCCGGCCGGGCCTCATCCAGGGAGATCACCCGGGCCGGGACGATGGACTCGAGCTTGATGATATGGAGCCCGAAAGAGGTGCGCACCGGCCGGCTTACTCCGCCTTCCGCCAGGGCGAAAAGTGCCGTATCAAAGGCAGGCACCGTATCCCCGCGACCAACCTGGCCGATATAACCGCCCTTGGGACCGCTGGGGCCTTCGGAATACTTTCTGGCCAGCTCGGCAAAGTCGGCGCCCGCCCTGGCCCGGGCCAGGATCTCTTCCGCCTCCTGCTGGCGGCGGCGCACCTGCTCTTCCGGGGCGTTGTTGTCCAGCTTTAAGAGGATATGCCGGGCCGTGCGCAGTTCCGGGGTGCTGAAGCGTTCGCGGTTGTTGCGGTAATAGGCCCGGATCTCCTTGTCGCTGGGCCGGGCCGTATCCAGAAAGTCTTTCAATGAATAGGCCAGGTACTGGAGCCGGACCTGGGGCTCGGTCTTGTAGTTTTCCTTGTTTTCCTGATAATAGCTCTCCAGGTCCTGGTCGGAGAGCTTTATCCTGGCGGTGAAATCGGCCGGCTGGAACCGGACGTATTCCAGGTTGATCTCTTCATTTTCATGGATGAAGCGCTCCTTGATCTCGGCCGGGGTCACCTTGGTGAGCCGGGCCAGGGCCTGGAGCAGTTTGCCGGAGAGCAGGTCGGTTCGCACCGAGCTTTCAAACCCGGCCGGGGTCATCCGCGACCCGGCCAGCACCTTTTTGTACTGGTTCATGTCAAAGGCGCCGTTGCTGCGAAAGGCCTCCAGCTTTTCTATGGACTGTTTCACCTCCTCCTTGCTGACCAGGAGTCCCATCTCCCTGGCGCCCTGACGCAGCAGCAGGTTCTGGATCAACTGCTCCAGGGCCTGCTCCTTGATGCCCAGGGAGTTAACCAGGTCATCGGGCAGGTTATCACCCAGCTGTTGCCGGTAGGCGGTGATCATCCGGTCAAGGGCCTGACGATATTCCTGAACGGTAATCGCCTGGTCATTGACCTGGGCGATCTCGTTGCTCGAACCCCGCTGGCTGCTGCCCACCCCCCAGAAGACAAAGACCAGGGCGATAATAACCACCGTGATCTGAATAATCGGTGACTGCGCCTTTCTGCGCATCAGGTCCAACATGCTCTTTCTTCTCCTTGATATACGTCCGGGAAGCGGTCCGGATAAGGTCCGGCACTGCTTCGGGATGATTATAATTGCCCTGTCCACCACAGGATCACTGCGTAAACACACAGATTACCCCAAATAATTCGTCCATTGCCAGTGATTATTTGCCATCCCCATAAAAAGTTGGCGCCGGACAACAGTGGAGAGAGTAAATAGTAACCGTTCACCAGGGGCTACAAATTTACGGAAACCACCGGCCGGTAAGCGTTTACCAGTGCCACGGATTCGTGCAAGCGTAAGGTTTCGGTAAACCCCGTACGTTTGAGGTTGGACCGGGAAAGGGGTTTTCTTATAGCGAACGGTGTAGCGGACCCTGAGCCGCAGCCGTGACGGCAAAAGCGGAAATTGAAACAACTTCGGCAG